>JAJCYL010000658.1 GCA_029262955.1 Cytophagales bacterium
CCAACCAGCAAAAATGACTTAGTCAAGCCTTTTAAGGACGCCATTACTTCTAAAACCAGATTGATTTCATTCTCACATGTTTCCAATGTTTCCGGAATCATGCTTCCGGCTAAAGAGATTTGCCAGGCAGCCAGAAGTAAAAATGTCTTAACCCTTATCGATGGTGCCCAGGCCTGCGGATGCTTAGACCTTAACCTTGCAGAAATCGGATGTGACTTTTATACCACCAGCACCCATAAATGGATGTTAGGTCCCCTGGAAAACGGCATCCTTTATATTAGAAAGGATAAAATTTCAAAAATCTGGCCTGACCGCATAACTGTCTTCTGGAATAATGAAAACGAAACAGTTGATGGCCGATTTTGTGCATTAGGCCAACGCAATGAAACTACTCCTCCGGCAATCATTGACACCATTGATTTTCATGAAAATATAGGCAAGGCCAACATTGAGGACCGGGTGAAGGCATTGGCTACTCGTTTAAAAGACGGCATTAGAAGTAAAATTCCAAAGGCTGAATTTGTCACACCAATCGACGAAGAACTAAGTGGTGGAGTCACCATAATCAAACTGCCTGGTAAGGATAATCGGGAGGTCTTTGGCAAATTGTACGAAGAATTTGGCATAGCTTGTGCTCCTACTGGCGGCATAAGGCTGTCTCCCACCATTAGTGCAACCTTGGCTGATATGGACAAAATTTCAGATGCGCTTACTAAGCTTGCCTAGAATTATACATGGGGAGCAATACTGGATTGAATCTGTGACTTACCAATTACTCCGCTTTGTCTCCAAACGGGTTGACCTGCTTTAAACAGGATCATGGTTGGTATGCCCTTAATCTGGAATTGGTTGGCTAATGGCTGATTATCATCGACATTAATCTTGATCACTTTCAATTTACCAGTCAACTCGGCCGCTACCTCTTGAATTATAGGAGACAATTGGTGACAGGGACCACACCATGGCGCCCAAAAATCTATTAAGACAGGTATGTCCCCGTTTATTAGTTTGTTAAAATTCCCCTTCATAATGCAAAGTTACCAACCTACTTTAGTAGATCAACATCAGCACTATGAGAAAGATTCTGTTTTTTGTAACACTCTTCTTTTCCTTCCAATTTCTCTCCGCACAATCTGGCATAAAAGCACTGGTTGGTGGGTACCTCATCAATTCCAATGGAGACAAACCTATCGATACATCAACAATTATTCTCAATGGCAACAAGATTGAAGCTGTTGGACAAAAGTCGCTAATTGACATTCCGGAAAATGCCGAGGTTATTGACCTAACTGGTAAGTTTATTATTCCCGGACTTATTGACGCCCACATGCACTTTTTCCAATCGGGTGGTCTATATACCAGGCCTGACGGTATTGACCTAAATGCCTATTATTCCTACGAAAAAGAGCAAGATTATATTAAAACGAATCTTACTAAGACGCTGGCCAGGTATCTCCGATCAGGAATAACCGGGGTAGCAGACGTTGGTGGTGGGAGGTGGAATTTTGAGGTGAGAGAATTTGCCAATCAAACAGAAATGGCCCCACGAGTAGTTGTTGCGGGACCTCTTATTTCTACAGTTGATCGTGTGAAGCTGGACATTGGTGATCCTCCAATTGTAAAAGTCACCTCCACCGACGAGGTAGATTCTTTAGTGAACACACTAGTGGAGGCGAAGGCAGACCTGATCAAAATATGGTTTATAGTTTCTCCGGACCTTGATTTTGAAAGCAACCTGCAATTGATACAAAGAACCATTGATCAGGGTCACAAGAATGGAATTCGGGTGGCAGTTCATGCTACTCAATTAGCCACCGCAAAAGAATCAGTACGGGCTGGAGCTGACATCCTGGTACATAGTGTGGACGACGCCGAAGTGGATGATGAGTTTATTGAACTGCTCAAAGAAAAAGGCACCATCTATACATCCGGAATGGCAGTTTTGGAGGGATATAAAAAGATCATGAGTCAGGACCTCTCACTCTCCGCAAATGATTACGAGATAGCTGATCCATTTATCATGAATAACCTCATGGATCTACAACATATTCCAAAAACGATCATTCCAGAGCGGGTTTCCGAATGGCTTGAAAACCCTGAAGACATTATCAAAAGATCGAATAAAAGGGTTAAGACAGCAAAGGAAAACTTGAAGAAACTTCAGGATGCAGGTGTAACCATAGCTACCGGAACTGATGCTGGCAATCCAGGAACTTTCCATGGATCGGCCATCTATCGGGAATTTGAGCTGATGACGGAGGCCGGGTTATCCCCCAGCCAAATTTTGATCAATTCCACCCTGAATGGAGCAAAGCTTATGGGGTTGGATAGTCAAACAGGGTCTATTGAAATCGGCAAACTGGCTGATATGGTAATTCTAAATTCCAGTCCCATCGAGGATATTGCTAATACTTCAGACATTTCTATGGTTATAAAGAATGGTAAGCTATATGAGCCCAATCAAATTCTTCCTATAACACCAATAGAAGTCGTTCAAAAACAAGTGCTTGCTTATAACCAAAGGGATCTAACTCGATTTCTTTCCTTCTATTCGGACGATATTCAAATGTTAGACAAAAGCAACAAACTGATTCTGGAAGGAAAAGAAGAATTTGAGAAACGCTATCGAAACCGATTCAAATCAAAGAATCTACATGTTGAAATCGTAAACAGAAGTGTGATCGATAACAAAGTTGTGGATGCTGAAAATGTGACCGGAATTGAGTTTGACGTAATTAGATCAACTGCGGTTTATGAAATCACCAACGGGCTGATCTCGAAAGTGTGGATCATAAATCTGAACTAGTTTTTCCGAAATTATGAAGACACCATACCTCTTAATGCTTTCCTTGATTGTTCTACTCAACAGTTGCGGTGGGGATGACGATGATGACAACAATACCAATCCTGACCTTGAAGGTCTGGAGTTCAGGAAAGAAATGCGAGATTTTGTGATTGGTATCTCAACTTATTCTAAAGATATACAGCCAGGTTTCCTGGTCATTCCGCAGAATGGAGAAAATGTTGTAAGTGACGTCAATGACGCGACAAACGTAAACGGTGACAATTACCTCCAAGCCATAGATGGTCTGGGTCGGGAAGATCTCTTCTATGGCTATGAAGATGACAATAAAGCCACACCTACGGATGTAATTGAAGAGGAGATTCTTCCATTCTTAGAGATCTATAAGGCCAATGGGGTTGAGGTGCTGGTCACTGACTATGCCTCAAGCAATGATAAAATGGCCGATAGTTATGAACGGAATGAAGCCCTGGGATTTGCCTCATTTGCTGCTGACAGACGTGACCTTGATAACATTCCCGATTTTCCTTCAAAGCCTAACAACGAGAATAGTGAGGATATCAATTCACTGAGTGATGTGCAAAACTTCCTTTATATCCTGGATCCTGAGAATGAGGACAACTTTAGCAGCCGACAGGATTTTATCAGCAAAATAGCGGCTACCAATTATGACCTCTTTATCATCGATGCCTTCTATGATGGCAGTGTGCTTACATCCGGTGAATTGACTTCCCTTAAAACCAAACCCAATGGTGGGACCCGCCTGGTGATAGGCTATATGAGTATTGGCGAAGCGGGAGACTTCAGGTATTACTGGCAATCGGACTGGAACGACAATCCACCGGAATGGGTAGAAAAAGAAAACAAAAACTTTCCTGGTAATTTCAAACTCAGGTATTGGGAACCCGAATGGCAGGATATCATTTATGGAAATGATGGGTCTTATTTAAAGATGATCCTTGATGCTGAATTTGATGGCGTATATCTGGATATCATCGATGCGTTTGAGTTTTTTGAATAGACCTCATTAATTTGCTCAACTTGTACTTTATCAATTAATTAAATCAAACTGAAATGAAATTTCTATTGCTTTCATTAGTTCTTGCCTTGAGTTTATGTGGTACCACGTTAGCTCAGTCCTTTGGATCGCCCGATAAAAGTCCATTGAATGTAGCCTACCTTCCTGATAATTTCGCCCATGATCGAGACCCTGGAGAAAAAGCCATTGTGAAGGTTTATTTCAGCCAACCTCAAAAAAAGAACCGGGTCATTTTTGGAGAAAAAGTACCCTACGGCAAAGTCTGGAGAACGGGCGCCAATGAAGCCGTCGAATTTCGGGCTTATCAGGACATTACCATTGGTGGAAAGAGCCTCAAAGCCGGAACATACTCACTATTTACCATCCCGGGAGAGAAAGAGTGGACCATTATTATTAACGCAGATCTTGACTACTGGGGAGCGTATAGTTATGAAGAAAAAAACGATGTCTTAAGAGTCCAGGTCCCATTCAGGTCTATTTCCATGGTAGTTGAAGCATTTACCATAAAATTCGAGGACAAAGGCAATAATTCAGCGGTCATGATGTTGGCTTGGGATCAGACTTTGGTTGAAGTTCCAATCACGTATTAAGGTGTTTACATTTCAAGGCTTCAGGCAACAACATCTTCAAACCAAAGATTGGGATTTCCCAGATTATATAAGGTGGTTGATCATTTTCCATATTCTATTGAGGAAATCAGTAACTAAAGCATGATTAGAAAGCATAACAAAAATGATCTCGACCCAATATTGGACGTATGGGTTCAAGCTTCAACCTTAGCTCATCCCTTTCTTGAGAAAGAGTTCGTGGAAAAGGTGAAAAATGATATGCGTGAACTCTATATACCCAATTCTGAAACCTGGGTCCATGAGCAGAATGACAAAGTGATTGGGTTTATTGGCATGATGGAAAATGAAATAGGTGGATTGTTTGTACTGCCTGGTCATCACTCCAAGGGAATAGGAACACAATTGGTGAATTTTATTCTCAACACCCATAAAGAATTGGAGGTTGAAGTTTTTAAAAAGAACAAAATTGGAAGAGCCTTTTATGATAAATACGGATTTAAAACCTTTAGAGAATTCGTTCATAAAGAGAGTGGACAGGAAGTTGTAAGAATGAATTATCGCCGATAGCTACCGCTCACGTGTAATAGATGGTCATTTTTGTTTTCAAGAGCTATCTTACTGATCGATCAAATAATCTTGCAATATGATGGCAAATACACGGAACCTTGTCCTGAATTTTATATTGACCCTAATACTAATTGCTCCAAATTATGGCCAGGATAGACCCAACATCGTCTTGATCTTTCCTGATAACCTGGGAATTGGAGAAGTCAGTGCCTATGGCAGTGCCCGAGGGGTAATGACACCAAACATTGATCGGATTGGTGAAGAGGGTATTCGACTGACAAACTTCAATGTTGAGTACTCCTGCACGGTTTCGAGGGTTTCGATGCTTACCGGTCGGTATGCACCACGTACCGGTGAAGGCTATGCCAATGGTATGACCCTTTGGGAAGTAACCATTGCGGATGCTTTGAAACAAGTCGGTTACTCCACTGCATTATTTGGGAAGTGGCATGTCGGTGGCTCCAAATGGGAAGGTCGAAGAGAACCTACTCACCAGGGATTCGATGAGTGGTATGGCATCCCGCTCTCCAGTCATACCGCTCAGTTCACCTCCTTTGAGGAGTTTGATACAGACCGATCTAAGGAACCTTATATATGGGAAGGCAAAGCTGGAAAGCCTTCTCAACGAGTGAAGCCATATAATCTCGAAAACAGACGTACTATAGACCGGGAAGCTGCTGAAAAAGGCATTGCCTTTATGGAAAAGAATGTAAAAGCGAACAAGCCGTTCTTCTTCCTCTATCCCATGACCCAGGTTCACTTCCCTACCCTTCCACACCCTGACAAGGCAGGAACCACCGGAGCCGGTGACATGGGTGATGCCATGGCCGATGTAGATCATAACGTCGGATTGGTTATGGATGCCATCAAACGACTGGGCATTGACGAAAATACTCTGGTGATCTGGTGTACAGATAATGGCGCTGAAATGCGACGACCCTGGCGTGGACATGCAGGCCCATATCGGGGATACTACAACACAGCCATGGAAGGCGGTATTCGAACTCCTTTCGTTGCCCGTTGGCCCGGTCGGATAAAGCCCGGGCAAGTCTCCAACCAGGTAGTTCATGAGGTTGATCTTCTTCCTACAATTGCCGCAGCAGCTGGAGCTCCGGAAATTGTACCTAAAGACCGCTACATTGATGGGGTCAATCAACTCCCATTTCTTGAGGGCAATCAACCTTCAGGTCGTGAAAGCACACTCTTTGTAGCACGTGAAGGTCATATTATGGCGATAAAATGGCGAGATTGGAAAATGTGGTACCACTTCACCACAGAAATGCCAGATCCCAATCCGAGTAATTTGGTGAGGCTATTTGATCTGGGTGTTGACCCAAGGGAGGAGATAGATGTCAAAGATTTCTATCCTTGGGTGATTAGCATCATGGATGGCATTGTCAGGAAATATGAAGAAACGTTAGAAGTATATCCACGCGTTCCGGGCGATGCTGAAGATCCATACCAGGGGCCAGCTGCCGGATCAGGGACTGCGGTTGCCACTTATGCCAGAACAGACAGGGCAGACCTTGGCGACCGATCAGATGCGCTACCCAATCCCAACTTTACGGGAGCATGGTCGACTTCTGTACTGAGTACCGCCCCTCCAACCGGAAGGGGTGCCCCTCCCCCAATCCATACATTGGGTAGTGGTTGGGGAGATCAAATCTCCATTATCCAGGATGAAAAGCAACTCAAGGTCGAAAGGCAATTCTTTAAACCCCGTGAATTTCAACCATTGGTTAATTACCGGTTCGCTCTTGATGGATCAGAGACACAGAATACCATCACCATGGGACGCACAGGACGGCTACCAACTTCTACGACTTCCTGGGATGGAAACCGATTGGTAATCCTTACAAAATACCCCTTTCAAAATCCGAAGAACGGTGAATGGCTAACCAATGAGATGACCCAGACTGTCTGGATACAACCGGCAAAGGGAACTCCCTGGGAGAATTCGATGGTGGTAGAAACCAGGAGAGGAAGTGCCTTGGGTGGGCCAGTGACTACCAATCGAACGGTTTATACCAGGGGGTATCGGTAGTGGCTTTCATAACTTTTCCTTTCTCGGAATTTTCGTCCAGGCGGGCAAGCCGGAAAATCAGGCTGATAAGCGACCAGGGCCGAGTTGGCAGCCAAATGCCCAAAGTGTTGGCGGGAGGTGTGATGGCCGTGGGTTATTGATTTTCCAAAAGACTTTTTGCTTCCGTTTTTGGTCTTTCAAAAATGAAGGCCACTCCGGCAGGAGAAAAGTTGGAGATACGTTTGAAACTGGAGTTAACTGCTGCTCTTGATAGTATTCAGTTAACATGATAAGGACATGACTAAAATGAATATTTATTTGTTACGTGGGTTTTTCGATGGTTTTTCTTATTCTTTTAATATGCTTGATTATATCGCGAATAACTTAGAAGAAAGTGCTAAAACCTTCAATGACAAAGCCAAGGGTTTGGTTTCAGACGATTTTTTGAGAAATCAATCAAAATATCAAAAAGCTATGCAAGAATATATGGAATCCAGACCTAATGAATCAATGATTTTTATCATGATGCTGGGCATAGCGGAACTCATTAGTGTTTCTGAAGAAACAGAAAAGGTCTATCACGATAAAATCTTGAGGAGTAAATTAGATAAATTGAAATTTAATTTTGACTATAAATTTGTTAGAGATGCGCTTGCACACTGGGAGGACTATGTCACAGATAAAGGGAGAGAACAAATAAAAGGTGAAATTCCAACGACTAAAGACGATAAAGTATACCCTTTTCCTCACATGGTTGATGGTAAGAAGTTAATACATTACAATAAAGAATTGGACATTTTACTTTTTAGAAATGAAGTAAAAGAAATCCTAATGCGTACGGATGAAATAATCGGAAAGGAATATGGCGGGCCAAAATGATGTGTATTCTATTATTCAAATGCGCTTTTTAATATAATACACATAACAATTAAGCTACAATGATGCGAAGTAAGGCTTGGTTCATTGTAGCGGGTGTTGGACTCCTACCTATGGAAGCGGTTTAGTAATGGGGATTCAATAGGATTAGTTCCTTCCCAACAGTAATAAGATGGTGTTACCATCAAGGTTTCAGGATGGCTATGAGGTGTTCTTCTTACTAAGATCAAACTGTCCCCACTGTATTTACAGGTTTTCATCCCGCTATGTAAAGTAAAGGCAATAAACTTCCACAATCCCTTTGGGAGCCTGTTTGTAAGCGGTTGATAAGTAGTTAATCTATACATCAGGCAACTGATAATATGGCGGTCCTCGTTCAGGTGACATAATTTTGATAATAACCATCGTTTCTTTTTTACAGCCCGGACATTGTAAGGGGTTGTTTGGAACTATTGTGAGCTTCTGTAGATTTCACTAGCTAAGTGCACTTTACAAGCTATAGGCATACAACCGATAGCTGGTCGTTTCATGTCGTGAAGTAGACCCACCGCACTTTTTAGCACATTTGGTTTTGCCACCACAACTCCCAAACCAAAAGAGCTAAAATCTCCCATATCGGTTGGCCATTCAAAAATTATGTTTCATATCATTTAACCAAGGTATAAGCTGACTTTTATACTATAAAACATAGTTTTGATAATTTACTTTTCATATCATTGCAGTCAGTTTAAAGCTGACTTTTGAACTATGAAAACAAAGAATATATCAACTCAATCCAATCAGATTTTGACCTATTTCAATCAAATGGGTAAGGACTGTTTTGCATATGCAGACGCAACAAAAGTATTGCCCCAATCGAGTGAAAGCGCTTTGAAAGAGTTACTCAGTGATATGGTTAAACGCGGGTTATTGATGCGATTAAAAAAAGGACTTTATTGCATCATTCCATTTGAGAAAGACCCTGACACCTTTATGCCAGATTGGCATCTGATTGCTAGTCACCTTGCTAAGCAGGTCAATCACTATATTGGTTACTACTCAGCTTTACAGATTCACAACCTAATCACTCAACCCTCACTAAAAGAGCAAATTGTTGTTTCCAAGCAAATTCGTCCTTCGAAAATCACCCTAAAGGGCGTTGGTTTTCAATTCATTTACCATAACGAAAAGCACTTCTTTGGTTCAAAAAAAATATGGATTGACAGTTTTAATAAAGTAATGTGCTCAGACTTAGAAAAAACATTCATTGACTGCTTATTCAAACCTGACTATGCCGGTGGCATTGTGGAAATTGCCAAAGCGATTCACATATCACAAAACAAAGTCAAATATGATAAGCTTCTTGAATACACTCAGCGATTCAATTCGCAAGCGGTAATTAAACGATTAGGATTCCTACTTGAATTGCTTGAAATAGAATCAGAAATCACAAAATATCTACAGAAAGCTAAAACAGCTTCATACGTGCTACTTGATACCGAACTTCCAAAATCAGGCAAGATGATTAGCCGTTGGAGTGTTCAGCAAAACTTAGAAACAGAGACGATTAAATCTGCCATCTACACATGATTAGACCAGGAGAAATACAAAACAAAGCACGTGAAGTTGGCGTCAGAGACCAGCAGATAGAAAAAGACTATATCCTATCCTGGATATTGCAGGGTATTGCACAGCATGAGCAACTTTCCACTTCAATAGTCTTCAAAGGAGGAACAGTATTAAAGAAGGTCTATTTCGAAGAATATCGATATTCGGAAGATCTTGATTTTACTCTTCTCGATAGTGAGCTTACAAATGAGCGAATTTTCGAATGGTTTGCTGAAGTTTTTGAATACGTAAGTGAGGAAGCGAATATCCCGCTTGAAATTATTGATAACAACGAACATGAGGATGGCGGAATAAATTTTTACATCAGATATGTGGGCCCTCTTGGTGGGATGGGAGCAAATAAGCGAGTCAAAGTTGATATTTCAAGAAGTGAGGAATTACAATTCGAGCCTGGTTTACTAGACGCGTACCTGGAATATTCAGATCAAGAAGACCATCAATTACTTTGCTATCCACTTGAAGAAGTACTCGTTGAAAAGTTAAGATCTATTATGCAACGAATGCAAGCCCGGGACATTTACGACATATGGTACCTTCTGGAGATGCATGAAATGGATGTAACTTTCTATGTAAATGAATTCAAGGCAAAATGTGAAAGCAAGGAAATTGACCCCAAAGGATTTCATGAAAAATTAGATCAGCGACTACCCCAATATCGGGGACGTTGGCAAAGATCCATGTCAGACCAAATCCGAGATTTACCAAATTTTGAAACTCTAATGAGAGAAGTGATGCGACACCTGAAAAAACTCGAGCTCTAATGATAACTATTAACAATTTCAAGGAGTTATTGACAAAGCTTGGCTTTGAAGAATCTGAGCCATAAAGTTCACGGTGCGCCTCTCGCACCACCCCCGAAAGCTTTCGCGTAGGAGCCTGACTTCTCAATCTGTACACGTACGGTTCGAGATCTCCCCAGAGCCTGCCCCGCATTCACTGCGGGGTAAGAACACATTCCCTGCCTCGTCAGGCGGGCTTCACCCAATATCCACTAAATCCAACCTGTTAAGCCTTTTGGTGTTCTTTGGACGTCAGTATGATGTGCTATCTCATCCAGCTTAACCGGCCTCTGTATTCAGTTCCTGTTCGCCTGCCCTCAACTTGATTGGGGGCCTGCCCTCAACTTGATTGGGGGTTGGAACCTGGTTTTGCAGTCTCGCTTCCCTGCCTGCGGCAGGCAGGCTTCACTCCATGCCTCACGGCAAACGAGCTTGCGACTTGCTAATACTTCCCCGATCGCCATCGGGGTGTATGAGGGACTTACACCTCTGGAATAATTTGCAATCTTAGATAGCGGGTGTCCATGCTGGGCACACACATTCACTAAATTTAATGGCAGCTACCTACTTGACTTCTACATTTCTGCAACTAACTTTAGTTACCTGTTAACTATCATTTAATTAAGAATTATGAGAACATATTCATTGATATTAACAATTCTATTTTGCTCTGGTAAGCAGGTTGATTCTGATTGGATTGACAGGACAAAGCATGAAGGTTTAAATGATATTGACTATTCAGAATTATTTGAAACTTATTGTACAGAGAAGAATCCTGAGAATATTAAGAACACCGTTGGCAACCTCGAGCAGGCCAAGGAATATTTCGACAAGACCTTTAAAGAAGATTTAAATTTTGCAGTATTATTTGTGGACAATCAAAATTGGAATAAATATGCATTTTCACCACCTCCAGGGATGCCTCAAGCACATTACCAAGGAAATATAGTCTTGGGTTTAGGTCGTTCAGTAATGGCAATGCAAGCAGAACAAGGACTCAAACAAGTTCCCGATTCCAAATTAGGAATATTAAAGCAACATTTTGGCGAAGAAATAAACCTGGACTTATTTTATAGAGATGCATTATCTCTGCATGAGTTGGGCCATTTATATCAGTTTTACAAAACTGGAAAAGGCACTCAAAGACATTGGTTAAATGAAGTTTTCGGAAACTTATGTCAAGTGGCAGCTGCCAAATATTTAACAACTCAAGATGTGTTTAATCGAATGGATGTTTATCAATTATTTTTAATTAACTCAAACCAGTGGGGAGAATTAAAATTCAAAACCTTAAACCAATTTGAAGAAGATTACTTTGAAGTGTTAAGGCAAGGGCGTAACTATGGTTGGTACCAAACCCAATTCTATCTTAAAGCCAAGGAACTATATTCAAAGTTCGGAGACGAATTTCTCAATGAATTTCGTGATTTTCTGATTGACATTAATCCCGACAAGGTTGGTAGCATGGACGATAAAGAACTGAATGAACTAATGATTAACACATTCGGAAGCCAGGTGGTAGAAATATTGGAGTGGAGACACGATAGCTAACAATTAGGTGACAAACACAGTGGAGTCGCTAGCAGATCGTTTCGGCCATCACTGTAGCCACTATATTTTCAGCTGGTGTTGACCAATCCTAAAGATCAGTTTAGATGCTCTTCGCATTTGGATTGTAAGTTTCAGATATTTAACTATTCGTTCTGATGAAGCAATATAAAAACCTACACATATGGATGCTTATTCCTCTAGTGCTAATGCAACTAGGCATTCTAAAAGACTATTGGGGTGACTTCACCGAGAACTCTTGGTCCGTTCATATACATTATTGGACAGGCACCATTTGGTATCTCTATTTGATCATACAGCCCTACTACGCAACTCATGGTCAAATGGACAAGCATCGGACTAATGGGATTATCGGAATGTTTTTAGGAGGTGGTGTTTGTTTGACAGCATTCAGTATGTTGAATCGAGATTTAGCACGCGTACAGATGTCAATGGAGATGCGTGAGCAATTCGGTCCCTTCGAACCTTGGTTCTTTTACGGTGTAGCGGTCATAGAAATTGTAATGATAACTTCATTTGGGTATGCTGTTATTATGAGTATACTTCAACGAAAAAATACGGAAAATCATGCGTGGTGGTTGATATCGACAGTATTTATAATCATGGAACCCGCTGTGACACGAGGGCTTCAATACTTGTATATCATTTTGCGTTTCGAGAAGTGGCCTGATGTCAATATTATGTTACCTTTTTATGTTGGTCAAATGCTTATCATACTATTAATTCTTCTTACCGCGATCAAATACGGAAAATTGAAACACCCTGCAACTTACTTAGCCATTGGTGTCAACTTATTCAGCTGTCTCCTCGAGCCCATGGGGCGTTCGAAAAGCATTCAAACGTATTTGGAACTTTTCATAAAAGCTTGATTAGTGACCAATGAAAAACAACTATATCAAATATGATCACATTTGGAGAAGTTCACACTCCATAGTCTAGTAGACGGGTGAGCCATAGGCCCACGGTGCGCCTCTCACATGCTTGCGCTAAAAGCTTCAGCATTGGCGCCACCACTCAGCGTACTTCTTCGAATTCCCGAGTGACAAGAAAAGCCGCTAACAGATGCTATCGGTTAATCCATCCCTGGGATAAGGTTTATTTCTAAAATTGATGCCAAGTCTATTAAAAAGCTATTGTATAACATCGACTTGGCAGAACAAACAAATGATCCCAGATTATTTAAGAAATTTCAGCATGATATATGAGAATTTCGAACCAAATATTTTGGCACTTCAAATTAGGCCATTATCAACAGCGGCCTAAAGCCAGTTCCAGTACTTGGAGCGGTGGCAGGGCAAAAATGTGGGCCTGCCTTGCCGGACAGGCAGGTGTGACGAGGCCTTGCGGACTGACAACGTATTTTTGCAGAGAATTTTGTCTACTATTTTTCGAATTGAAAAAGTAGAAGCCCCGGGCCGGCTTAAGGCCTAAGAGCTTCCGTTATTTTCAAATGATTTAGCTATTTTTGATTAAGCCGGTGTTGCAGTACAGACGCTGCATGAATTAGGGCTTAGGCTCAATTGACCACTAAAATCTATTTATGAAATTATTAAATATAGTCTGATCCTTTTCCTTTCTATTGGTGCTGAGCATGCATGTTTAGCACAAAACAAAAAGGATACTTTGAATATCCTATTCGTTGGAAATAGCTACACCTATGTTTCAAATATTCCTCACATTGTTTCTATTATATCAGACAGTACACAAACGAAACTTATAACGTCACAGAGTACAGCCCCAGCAGCAAGACTAAGCAATCACTGGAATGGAGAACGGGGACTCAAGACCAAGGATATTATTAAGAATGGTAATTTTGATATTGTTGTCCTCCAGGAACAAAGTATGGGCATAATTGAACAAACAGATAGTTTCCTTATTTATTCAAAGAAGTTTAGTGATTTTATTAAAGAGCATGGAGCTAGGCCTTACTTTTATTCAACTTGGGCTCGACAGAAAGTGCCACAGTTTCAGGAGACTATAACGAAAGTTTATACGCAAGCTGCTCTGGAAAATGAGGGCGGAATAGTAAATGTTGGTGAAGCATGGGCATTGGCACAAAAACTTAGACCTGATATAGAATTATTCCTTCCCGATGGTAGTCATCCATCACCTTTGGGAGCATTCTTAGCGGCATGTGTGTTTGTAGGAACTTTCTCCCTGGAATTACCTGATCAAATAGATCCTTGGGGGTTTACTGTATTAGATTCCAGAGGAGAAGAAGTATTTCTTATGACTCAAGACCCTCTTGATATTACATTTTGTTTAAAAGTAGTTTCAGAAATAACGAAAAAATAGAGCCTAACGCCAAGCAGGCGTAATGCCTGTACTTTCTTACTCCAACTTTGGGAAGAATCCGTTATTTTTAATTTCAAGGAACTGAACAGGCACCTACGTTTGCTCATGTTCGTTGTGATTCATCAATAGAACATAGAATATCAAATTAGAGGGACTAAATTTAACAGGAACATGAATATATTTAGTCTGGTCAGATTGCTTTCGTGTCTTATCGCTTGCAATCTTACACTTCTATCAACCGCTCAAAACATTAAAACTGATTTTATAAAACTTTGGGATCAGACCCTTTATATAAACTGTGCAAATTGGGTGAGCCTTCCGAAAGAAATGGATTATGACAACCTTGATTTCAAAGTTGAAGGTGATGGTGAAATAATCCCAGATTCTAACAAACAGGGACTAACTCTGGTGCCATTTAAAAAGAACTTTCAAATCGCAATTCACTATAAAAAAAATCTGTTAGAAAAGATTGGGTTCACGGTAATAGATGTCCCGAATCCTATCATAAAATTAAAAAGAGGAAATTCTGAAATTTCTGATCTTAAGCTAGACCAAATTAGAGAGAACGATGGATTGAGATTCACAATTCACGCCAATGTGGATTTTAAATCTTATTTACCTAATGATGCAAGATATCGCATTCCCACATTTAAGGTAAACGCAATAAGATATAATGAAGCCGGGTTGGAAGAGGTTTTGATGACTAAAGAGATTGAAGGAACTTCTTTTTCTTTCAATCATTTGAATACTTTAAGCTTTCTGACAAGGCCGGAATTATTAAGATTTGAAATTTCTCAAATTCAAAGAAAGAACTTTAAAGGAGATGTATTTGATGTATTCGATGAAGCGATAATTTTTGAAATTCCTATAGAATGAAAGCGATTAAAACATTTGTTGTCACCAACCATTTCGTTTTCAAATAGGCAATCTGATCTTCAAAATTGAGTGAAGGTAAGTATTTGAAATATTCCAAGTCAGAGACCCCTTTCCTATTTCAGACTCACTGAATCATAGGATTTTACTAAATTATGTGGTTCTATTTGATACTTTTTGTGGGGTCGTGCTGTTCCGGTATCTTTATTGCGTCTGCAACTTGCGGATCGGCACAAGTTAGCTGCAACATTCGGGATGATTATAAACCCAAGGTTGTAGAAAGATTCAAGCCGTACAAGAATTTTTGATCTGGCTGAAAATAAAACCATATCGATATGAAAAGAAACCTTCTATTGGTACTCATTCTTATCGTTTCGTTGGTAGAAGGCCGGGCACAAGAATTAAAATTGGGCTTGCCTTTGGGTCATACGTACCTAATTAGTTCTGCAAGTTATAGCCAGAATGGCCAATATCTCCTTACCGCTTCCTATGACAACACGGCAAAAATTTGGGATGTAGAAAGTGGCAAGCTGATGCACAGCCTAGAAGGGCATACGAGTTATATATTTTCTGCAGAATTCAGCCCTGATGACAAATACATAGCTTCTGCTGGATATGACAACACGGCAAAAATTTGGGACGTAGCAACCGGGAATCTGACCCATAGCCTTGAAGGTCATGCTACTAGCATACAATCTGTTTCCTTCAGTCCGGATAGTCAGTACATCGTAACCGCTTCACATGACAGTACCGCTAAAATTTGGGAGGTCGAAAGCGGTAACCTTTTGAATAGTTTGGAGCACACATATTATGTAAGACATGCAGAATTCAGTCCGGACGGCAAGCTTATTGTTACAGCTTCTTTTGACCATACTGCGAAAATTTGGGACCCAAAAACCGGGAAACTATTAAAAACTCTTCAGGGGCATAATTATATCCTCAATTTGGCGAAATTCAGTCCGGATGGTCAATACATTATTACCGCTTCTTCAGACAGTACGGCAAAAAAATGGAAGGTTGAGAGTGGGGAATTGGTAAGTACGCTGACAGGCCACTCGGGGAGCGTGGGTCATGCAGAAATCAGCCCCAATGGAAGGTATATTGTAACTACTTCATCCGATAGAACAGCTATAATATGGGATGCAAAGAGTGGTGAACTTATACATCATCTTAAAGGTCATGCCAAAGGTGTTGGATTTGGAAAATTCAGCCCGAACAATAAATACATCGTGACTGGCTCTGATAATTCCGCTAAAATATGGGAGGTTGAGACTGGGAAACTTGTTTTTGATCTCGTTGGCCACAATAGGGTTATTGTTTCCGCTGAGTTCAGTCCGGACGGGGCGGAAATTGTTACCGGCTCTTGGGATGCGACCGCAAAACGATGGGACGTAAAAACCGGGGAACTAAAGCAGAGTCTGGAAGGGATTACAATTCCGGTACGATCAGCCGAGTTCAGTTTGGATGGCAAGTACGTCTTGACTGTATCTGAGGACCAAAAGGCAAGAGTATGGGAATTTGAAACGGGTAATCCATTACACCAGTTAGAAGGTGTATTATCCGCAAAGTTTAGTCCTGACTCCACTCATTTTGTTACTATCACAGAAAACAATGCTGCCAAACTTATAGAAATCGAAAGTGGCAAACTGGTAAACACGTTTGAAGGACATACAGACCGAGTAACAGCTGTCGCATTCAGCCCAGATGGCAAGTTCGTTGCTACGGCCTCCTCTGACAGTACAGCTAAAGTATGGAATGTTTTTGACGGCCAGTTATTGCATACTCTGGGGAATTATGCATCCAGCATGAATTCAGTTGCATTCCGTCCAGATGGCAAGTATGTTTTGACGACATCTGGAGACGGAATAACTAAATTATGGAATGTGGAAACCGGAAGGCAATATGGCAGCATTAAGAACTCAGGAGGCAGTGGTGAATTCAGCCCTAATGGGGAATACATTGTAACCTTATCCGGTAATTCCGCAAAAGTTTGGGACCCAGCCAGCAAGGGTCGTTGGTATACACTAGAAGGACATACATGGGATATAATTTCTGCAAAATTTAGTCCTGACAGTAGGCGCATTGTTACGACTTCCTTTGATATAACAGCAAAAGTTTGGGACGTAGAAAATGGCCAGTTGATGCACAGTCTTGAAGGACATATTTCCCAATTTTTGAATATGAGTTTAGACTTTAGCCCTAATGGTAAGTATGTGGCTACTTGTGCACTTGGGGATCGGTTTGCAAAGGTCTGGGAAGTGGAAAGCGGCAACCTTTTGTACAATCTTGATGGACATAGTTCGGGGGTGAGTTCTGTAAAATATAGTGCTAATGGGAAATACCTGATAACCGGCTCAAGCGATGGTAGTTATGTCATTTGGGATATGGAAACCGGCGCAATATTATTAAGACAATTTGCTTTCAACGGAGGTGAAATTGCAACCCTGGGATCAGATGGTCTTTTCGATGCTACACCGGGAGCGATGAAACTGATGTATTGGACAAAGGGTTCTGAAATCATTGAATTCGAACAATTGAAAGACCGCTTCTATGAACCAGGTCTGTGGCAGAAAAAGTTAGGGTTCTCAGCAGAGCCCATTCGTAAATCCAGAGGGCTAAATAATATTGACCTCTATCCTGATATTGAACTGAAACACCCTTCAAAGAATGCTGGAAAACTTGGGATCAAGTTGAAAAATCAAGGAGGTGGATATGGTAGAATTAATATTCTAATTAATGGGAAAGAGGTAACATCGGATGCCAGAGGAAACCAATTTGATCATTCT
>JAJCYL010000659.1 GCA_029262955.1 Cytophagales bacterium
GCGATTCATAAAGACTTAATTTATCATCATTTGGCATGGGTGACTGCCTTGCGATACCAAATGCGTACTCCTCGGAGTTGGGAGCATAACAATTATCATGATGTTAAAAAGCACTCCCTTTTTAAAATTAATGAACGGGAAATTCCCATTGAGGAAGAGTTGACAAAACTTCTAACGGATGAGGAGGTTAAAGAATTTTTATCCAAACAAAATCCTGCGACCCAATTAATTGCAAAGCAATCTGAAAAGCTAAAAGACCTGAAATTAAAAGGCCTTATTGAAGATTTCAGGCACATGGAGATGGAGAATTTGTTGGTTGAGTTTTATACCCAGCAAGGAAAGTCTGAACGAATAAAGAATTTCCCATTTCCTAGACAATACGCCACCTTCAATTTGATATCCGTTTGGATTTTTAATTTTCTATTGCCATTGGGTATGATATCCACTTTTGAGGGGCTCGGTTCCGGATTTATATGGTTGGCAATACCGTTTTCGACACTGGTAGGCTGGATATTCTTTACCATGGAGGAAATAGGTGATTACAGCGAAAATCCTTTTGAGGCCGGTGTAAATGATGTCCCAATTACTTCGTTAAGCCGGACCATTGAAATTGATTTGAGAGAAATGCTGGGAGAAACTGACCTGCCCCCTAAAATTGAACCCACCAATAATATCTTGTCATGATCTTTAATGAAGGACATCGTTTTAACACAAAGGTGCAATTAGATCCCCAATCCGTATCTGATTTTGCCATTCGGGTTGGAGATCATAATCCAATACATCACGATCACGACTATGCCGTAACTAGCCGATATGGAAACCTGATTGCCAGTGGCCCACAAACAAGTGCCATGATGATGTCATATACGGCTACCTACTTTTCGCAGTTTAGTCCTATGGTGGGACTTGAATTCTCATTTAAGTTTAAGTCTGCTGTCAGGGCGGATGACGAAGTTAAGATGGAGTGGATGGTGATAAAATCAAGGAAGAGTAAGAAATTCGGAGGAGATATTATTGAGCTTCAAGGAAGAATGGTTGATTCCTCTGGCAATACAGCTGTTGGAGCCAAAGGAAAAGTGCTCTTAAGCCAAAAATTAGGATAAAATGGATTTAGAAAAGTTAAAATACCCCGTCGGTAACTTTAGATTTCCCAACGAGTTTGAAGAGGGAGATATTTCTGAATGGATTTCCATAATTGAAAATTTTCCAGCTGCTTTGGCAGGTGCTGTGGAAGGATTATCACCTGAACAATTGGGTTGGCGATACCGACCCGAAGGATGGACAATATCGCAGGTAGTTCACCATTGTGCTGACAGCCATATGAATGCCTTTATTCGGTTTAAATTAACCCTGACAGAGGATTCACCGGAAGTGAAGCCTTATTTTGAAAATTTATGGGCTGAATTGCCAGACACATTAGATGCTCCAATTGAGTGGTCTTTGGATATCTTAAGAGGCCTCCACCAAAGATGGGTACTTACCCTAAGCAAATTATCAAACGAGGATCTTTTGAAAACCTACATGCACTCTGAACATAAACGGACATTTGAGTTAAGGCAGGTCATTGCCATGTATGCCTGGCATTGTCGGCACCACCTCGCACACATCTCACAAGCTAAAGGGTCTTCTGGTAGTTATAATTGACAAGGATGGCACATGTTTCTGTCGTCATACCAACATATAACAGAACTCAGTTTCTTGAAGAAGCTATTCTATCAGTCCTTCAACAAACACATCCGGTTTCGGAAATAATTATTGTCAATGACGGCTCAGATGATGGGTACACCCATGAGTTTGATCGTTTATTGTCACTGGACAGTGTTATTAGGCTTATCGTCAACAAAACTAACCAGGGAGTTTCATTTTCGCGAAATCAGGGCGTTTTAGCAGCATCTGGTGATTACATCATTTTCCTGGACGATGACGATAAATTGGATCGCCACTTCGTTCGACAAGCTTCCCTGGCTTTTGAGTCCGAGGTTGAAATTGACGCAGTTGTTTCCCGCACAGAGGTGATGTCCTCAAGTGAGAATAACTTCAATAAAAGATTGACTGAAAATTTATTTAAAGATCGCAAAAGGAGATACGGTGAATTTTCGGTGAATACAAAGAGCTATTTTCTGATTCATTGCCCAATGATTCATTCCTTTATGTTCAGACGAGAGGTGCTTCTAAGGCACCCTTTTGATGAAGATTTAGCATATGGTGAAGACATGCTTTTATGGATTGAAATGTGTGATGCGGGCGTTCAGTTTAGGTTATTAAACATGATAAGTTCGTACGTTCGATTGCACCCTGATAGTATGACAAATAGGTGTGGTTTTGAAGAGAAGTATAAATTTTATGTAAAACTGGAAACTTCCGGTTGGGTTGCAAATGGACTAGAACGTGACTTGCATGCCATAAGAACATTTTATTTTAAGTTGGCCAATCTTAAGGTGCCTTCTCTTAAATTGTTTGGTCATGCGATCAATAATTTATCTGCATTAGCGAAATTCACCTGGCTAAATTTTGTAGTAAGATTGCGCTCCTGGATTTAGCGTTACTTAGTGCTAAAGCCTGCGGTCTTCCTCATTAATAGGCAAATCATTGATGCTGGCAAACCTTTTTTTCATCAACCCATTTTCATCAAATTCCCAGTTCTCATTGCCATAGGATCGATACCATTGGCCACTGGCGTCATGACATTCGTACTCGAATCTTACGGCTATTCGATTGCCATCAAATGACCAGAGCTCTTTTTTTAGTTTGTAGTCCAATTCGTTATCCCATTTTCTACGGAGGAATTCCCGAACTTCCTCTCGCCCATTTACAAACTCAGATCTATTCCGCCATTCTGTATCAATGGTGTAAGCCATGCAGACTTTGTCAGGATCCCTGGTGTTCCAGGCATCTTCGGCCATTTGGACTTTCTGTTTTGCCGTTTCTTTGGTAAATGGCGGGAATGGTGGTTTTTGTTCCATTTTTGAGGTCGTTTAGATTAGCAATATAAACAGGAAAACACTGACTGGAGTTCCTGTTTTTACAAGTATTTGGTAATTGAGAACTACAGAAAGCTATCATTTCTTACAAGTATGGTATTGTCGATAAATTAGTAGGATCAGTACCTCTTGTTTAACTCTTTCTGAGCAAGATCGAAGAATGGTGAAATTGGGTAAATGTGGAGAAAATGCTTGCGGTACTTTCAGTACCATGATAGAAATGAGTGAGCGGATGCTAAAGATGTTATCTGAGGAGGAAAAAGAGCATTTAATTACAGCGTTGGGAAAAGTGACATTTGGATTGACAAAGCAACAAGTGATGAATAATAATATAACTGACTCGTTCCATACCAATTAAAAAGGGCTTACTCATATGAGCAGGCCCTTTTATTTTCAATCTCTGGCTATCCTTAGGATGCTTCCAGAATAATTGTTTCCCCACCGTCTCCGTCATCATCAAAATCCTGGGTCAACCTAAGCGTGCCCGTGGCTTCATCAAATTCAACATCAAATTCAATTACTTCAATGTCGCCAATATCCTCGGTAAATGTAGAGCTGGTTACCTTTAATACCATGATCAATTCTTTTGAAGTTTCATTGTAACTCCATGTACCAATTAGGGTTGTAGTAGCGTCCTCCTCAGTATAGACTTGTTGTTCACAAGTAGAAACGTCAAAATCAAGATCTCGCTCAAATTCCTCTATTGTTACTGTAACACCTCCATTTACTGCAAAAGTGACATCTAGTTTGTCTGTTCGGTCACTCTCTGTAACATCAACGGTTTCGAATGAACCATCTGAACATTGAAGAGAGATTGGGAATGTGTCCACGACCAATTCTCCAATTTCAATTTCCTCTATCACTCCTGCCTCGTCGAAATCCTCAAAACTTACGGCAGTCCAACCATTGCCGGTTAGAAAATCACTATTCGCCCCTCCTAATTCAGTTATTTCAACACAAACTTCAACTATGTTACTAACCCTGGCCTCCGAGTCATACACACAGACGTCAGCGCAGAAAGTCCCGATTCCTAAATTATCCGGGATGGCGATTTCAATAGCAGGAGCCTCATCATTCTGTAGCAACCTACCTCTCTTCAACACTCTTCCATTGGGATTAAAAGGAATATCAAAGTAGCTATCCGAGCCCTTTATCTGCAAATAAGTACCCGCAACATCACCTGAACTAACATCTATATCAATTACTAGTGAGCCGCCTTGGGTAGAAATCAGATCATTATCAAAGTCATCTGCGTCGATAAGTGGGGCATTTGCATCAGTTGATGGTGCTGGCGGATCGCCATCTATATCTGTAGCGCCTGCAACTACAATTTCCGCCGAAACAGCGACCGGATCACTAATATCTATAGTTGTGTCTGGTGACATGTCATCATTGTCATCATTATTATCATCGTCATCATCATCTCCACCACAGGCTGAGAGAAGGATGGTAATAGTGAATAACATGGAAAGGAGTTGAGTAAGTTTTTTCATTTTTGTTTATTTAGTCAATAGAAATTTGATACAATTAAAGTAAACGTAAGTTCCCGAGAATACGTATGTAATTCGTCAAAATGATCTTGAAATACCAAAAAATAGGTATTAAACCAAAAATGAATTTACGAATATTACCTAGGTATTAGAGGGACATCGCCATCAACAAGTCACTCTTTGTAATTATATGGACCTTATTATCCGCATCCCTAATTAGAAGAGCCTGGTTGTCTTTACTAATCAGTGAACTTAGGACATCCAGAGTATTGTCCATGCCAACAAATTGAAAGGAGTCATCCATTATATCGGAGACCGGCTTTTCTCTGAGAGAAGGATCTTCAATAAGTTTTTTCAAAACTTTAGAATCTGTCAAACTTCCAACAAAATTGTCACCGTCCTTAACCGGTAATTGATCGATGCTCCTATCATTCATTAGTTTGATGGCTTCACCAATTTTGGAATTTTTAGTAATGACTTCAAGGTCACTACTCCCATTACGGCGGTCTAAGATATCCTTTGCAGTGGCAAACGATCCTGATTCAATAAAACCGTGATCTTTCATCCAGTTGTCATTGTATATCTTACCCAGATACCTTGTTCCATGGTCTGGTAGGATAATGACCATGACATCTTCTTCTTTCAAATTCTCTCTCGCATACTCTAAAGCACCAAAAACAGCGGAGCCACAGGACCAACCGACAAAAAGTCCTTCTTCCCGGGCTAATCTACGTGTCATGATTGCGCCATCCTTATCAGTTACTTTGATGAAATGATCAATCAGGCTAAAATCAACATTTGCTGGCAAAATATCTTCCCCAATTCCTTCTGTCAAGTAGGGGTAAATTTCTTTTTCGTCGAATACGCCGGTTTCTTTAAATTTTTTGAATACTGATCCATAGGAATCAATACCAACTGTGGTAATGTCCGGGTTCTGCTCTTTGAGGTATTTGGAAGTACCACACATGGAACCTCCGGTACCAACACCTGCTGCATAGTGGGTGATCCGACCCTCAGTGTCTCTCCAAATTTCCGGGCCTGTACTTTCGTAATGGGCCAGTGAATTGGCTTTGTTATCATACTGATTAGGGTAATATGAATTAGGGATTTCCTTATTCAATTTTCTCGCAACCGAATAGTAGGATCTGGGATCGTCGGGTTCAACGTTTGTGGGACAAACAATGACTTCCGCTCCGACAGCTCTTAAAATATCTATTTTCTCCTGCGACTGTTTGTCCGACAGGGTGAATATGCACTTATAACCACGTGAGATGGCAGTTAATGCCAGTCCCATACCCGTGTTTCCTGAAGTACCCTCAATTATGGTTCCTCCTGGTTTTAAACTTCCATCCTTCTCGGCATCTTCAATCATTTTTAAACCCATCCGATCTTTCATCGAGTGGCCAGGATTGAAATATTCGACTTTTACAAGAATGGTTCCTGTAATGCCCTGGTTTAGCTTATTAAGTTTTACTAATGGAGTATTACCCAGGGTCTCAATAATTGAATTGTAGTATTTCATGTATTTGTACTCAATTTATTCCCTAATCATCATTAATGCTGTTTTCTTTTGAAAGTAAGGCATCAAAATTCCAGCCAAGGATTTTAGAAAATTCTTATTGGATTAATGCGTCTGCAAAATTAGTAAATGCTTGTGAGCAAAGCTCCTGAAGTGGCAATATTTACAAAACAACCGGCCACAAAATAAGATCAACCCTGCGGTTACCCATCAGTCCACCGTAATTGGTATTGCTGTAAAGCGGGTCCTCTTCGCCAAAGTCCTTCACAATGATGAGTTCTTCGGCAATATCCTTAGCTACCAATTGCTGAACTACGGAATGACTTCGCATCATGGAGAGCCATTCATTGTATCGTTTGCCTCCAATATTATCCGTATGACTGTATATCGTAATTTGATATTTATTCACATCGGCAATAGAGTCAATGGCCTGGTCCATTTCAATAATGTGTTTATAGCGCATGTAATAACTACCACCATCGAAGAATATTCGGATAATAATTGGTTCAGTTTGTGCATGCACTGCACTTGCTGAGAACAACATTATTGATATGAGTAAAATCCTCGTCATTTATTTACAAACCATATGACTATACTATAATTCCAATCACTTTGTTTAAGATTGTAACTTTCAATATAATTAATTCTAAGCGATCAAAACTTGAAAATTTCACAAAATCTACTGTTCATTCTAATTTTTGTTGTCTCTAACAGGTTGATGGGGCAGGTTGGCCATCTAACAACCATTAGGGGAGACACACTCATTGGTCAGATAACATTCAATAGTGCTGAGGAAAGAGTTGAACGTCTTTGGTTGCAAGCTGGGGGGAACAAGAGGCGATTAATGGTGGCAACGCAGGTAAGATCTTTGATGGTGGATTCCATAGACTACGTGGTTGTCAATTATAGTGGTTATCGTTTTATGGAGGTAGAAAAAGAAGGTTATTTGAGTGTATTGAAATTTCGGCTGCCGGGGAGCTTCTCTTTTACCGAAACGCTTCTGTACAAAAGAGATGGCACCATGATAGAAATTCC
>JAJCYL010000660.1 GCA_029262955.1 Cytophagales bacterium
AATTTTCAACCCCGCAACGTAGGCGATAGCAGGGTGATTGGAACAGAAATTGAAATCCGAAAAGATTTTTCATTTCTGGGAGAGGGTTTTGAGAGGTTTTCCATCAATTCGAATGTTTCTATCATCAATTCGAAATTGGAAATGGCGGATGTTGAGTTTCAATCTCGTTTGGCAAATGCAAGAGACGATGAAACCATTGAAGACACTAGAAAAATGCAGGGACAGGCTCCCTTCCTGATTAATGCAGGTCTCAGTTATACCGGCTTTAAGAATGGTATGGAGGCTGGCCTGTATTACAACGTTCAGGGAAGAACATTGGCGATTGTTGGTATTAATGATAAGCCAGATGTGTATGATATGCCCTTCCACAGCTTAAATTTCAATGCAACGAAAAGATTCGGATTGAATGAAAGATCGCAGGTTGGACTTGGCGTCTCAAATATTCTTGGCCAAACTATCAGAAGGAAATACAGATCATTTGGTTCATCGGATCAGATATTTTCTAAGCTGGACCCCGGGTCTGCTGTAACTGTAAGGTTCAGACACACTTTTTAAATGGAACCGTTGATAATATTTCCAGTATTATTAGAATTATAGCGAATTAACCAATAACGACCATTTTAGTATTTTGAAACTGCCTCTCACTTTTTAGGTCTCTCATCAATTCATTTTGCTTATAGAAACTGGTTAACTTAATCAAAGTTCATTTTACTCAGCATCGATGAGTTTCCTTTACAAAAGGAATTGGCATTTTATATTGATAATAGAGTAGCTGAATTGGTTTCTTTCACCTAACATTTTGATTGCTTTCGGTTACTTGAAATCTATCGTTTTGTAGTGGAGCAAAGCGGAGCGTATGACAAAACCGGGACATGTGTTTTACAAGGATCAAGACGAAGCAAAGCGGAGTTTTGAACCGTTTAAAACACGTCTTGCTCCTAACCCAGAGCTACCACTAGCTGGCTTGAAGAAGGATACTTTTTGAAGGTCACATATAATATATTAACTATCGATGGGTGCCTTAGCTTTATTGAACCCTTTGGCCACTAAATCATTGACTAACCTATCATATTCTTTAATGGTTGAAACCATCACCGCAAAATCAATATCCTTCGTTCCCCTGCCTGGCTTTATCCCTTTCTTGAGCATTTCAAGGGCAATAGCATTTACACCTACCAAATAATATGGTATTCCCCTCTCTTTCATTACAGTATCAACCAGTTTGAATACTTGTTTGAAATATGGTATAGCTAACTCTTTATATGATGTCCCGGAGGTATTCATTGAATATCAATTGAGCAGTTTCTTTACTTCTCTTATCGCCATTAATCATTAAATCTGCATAAATAAGCAAATAGGGTGCTATGTTTTCCCTGAATTTGTGATCTTTCCAAAACCACTGAAAAGCAAATAATTCACCATCGTCTTTTGGCATAAACTTGTAATTTCTGATTAATTCTTGCTTGGTTTCCTTTGTATATATAGAATATTCTTCGGGCCTCAAGTGGTGTGTAAGACGGTCAGCCGCAAATTCTCCTCCCCATACTGTTTGATTAGTAATAAATCTGATATCGCTGTAATCGCCATTGAAAGTAAACCTGCCGAGTAAGAGTGTTGGTCTCAATATGGTTTCATAATCAGCAATCCACCTGTCCAATAATTTCCGACGGTCTTCCCACACATAAGAACCTTTGTTAAGTTGAAGGAGATAACCGGTTTCTTTTAGACCTCTTATTATTTGAGGAATGTTTCCAAGGCTAACCCCCGTGTCAACAGCTATTTTCCGCTGTGGGTAATTGACCATGGACTCATCCAATAGAAAATGGAACAGCACTTTTAGTCCTGTTTTGGTAAAAGCCCTATTGCCGGTTTGCTGTTTTATCCTGATGGGGGGATTGGTGTCTATCCATATTAAGGTGCCATTTTTTTTGATGAATAGGTTGCCATTGGCTTCCAGGTAGGGGATGCGCAACTCCCTTAGTTCAGCTTTGGCCTTGGGTAGCAGCCTTTCTGCAATTACAATAAGGTCGTCAGCAAATTGCGCCTTTTGTCTGAGGATACTTTCGATATGTTGTGGCCGGACTTCCCTTTTCACTTCGGCTATAAAATTGAACGTGTTGGCGCCAGCCATGATGATAAGTCTCCCATCAGTAAGGCCTTTCAATGCCTTCCAGTTACCGGTGATTCCGGTATTTTGCTCAAGGTTTCCCAGAGCTGTCTGTATGAGGATCTGCTCATTCACGTTCACAAATATATAATGTTCATGTTACGTGAACAAGCATAATACGTGAACATCGCATCCATATTTTAGTCATTGCCAAAACTTTTATAACCAGAATGTCATTCAGTTGAGCAGATGCAATGGGCCAATGGGCATTCAGAGCACAAATTACTAATTCCCCTTGAGAAAAGTTCTTCGTTGTAGATGAAGGAAATAGATACCAGGAACTTGCTCGATATTTCTGCTATCGGTACAATCATGTGAAAGATTCTCCGGACATAGAGATGTGGTCAGGTTTCTTTGAGAACAACCCTGATTGGATCGAAGCCATCTGTGAGATGAGCCTTATCAAAAAAACATAACCCCTTCCATTAGCATAAAAAGCACATAATTGTTGTACCTATGTTGTACCCAAGGTTATACAGTTAGCATTAAAAAGAAAAAACCAGCAACGTAAGTCGCTGGTTTTCAGTGTACCAGAGGCGGGACTTGAACCCGCACGAGGTTGCCCTCAC
>JAJCYL010000661.1 GCA_029262955.1 Cytophagales bacterium
TACTCCTTGAGGCACTGGGGCTAAATCCCAAATCTATAAATGAAAACAATCGTGAAGAATTCGCAGACCTCTTTGGCGTATGGAGCGAAAAGGAGCTTCGAGAATTTGAAAAAAAAGTAAAAGAATTCGATGAAACAGACCCCAAAGACTGGCAATGAGTAAGATCCTACTAGATACAAACGCCTACAGTCATTTCTTAAGAGGAGATCAAAGAGTTTACAATCGAATTTCAGATGCCACAACAATTTTCATGTCAGTGATTGTTATTGCAGAGCTTTACTGCGGTTTTAAAGGCGGCTCCAAAGAAATTGGAAATAAAAAAAATTTGAAGAGTTTTCTCAATAAACCCTCTGTTGATATTCTCCCAGTAACTATTACAACAGCAGAAATTTTCTCTGAAATTAAAACCACTCTAAAAGCAGTAGGCCTACCAATTCCCATTAATGATGCATGGATTGCTTCACACGTAGTCGAAACTGGTTCCGTTTTAATCTCCTATGATCAGCACTTTAAATCTATTCCAGGGTTACGTTTGTGGGATGAGTCACTACCATAAACTTTACTATTGATCTAATATTTACTAATTTTATTAGTTTAATTTGTTAACTTGAACTAATGATATTAGATAGCCATAGGGCAATCTTGCATTTGGATATGGACACTTTTTTTGTGTCCGTGGAGCGTCTCAATAATAGTTTTTTGAAAGATAAGCCGGTTTTAATCGGTCATGATGGCAATAGAGGAGTTGTGGCTTCATGCAGCTATGAGGCTCGCAAATTTGGTGTTCACTCTGCAATGCCAATAAAATTAGCAAAAGAACTTTGCCCCGAAGCAGTTATACTCCGAGGAAATCACGCTGATTACACCAAGTATTCCGAAATGGTTTCCGAAATTATCCGCGAAACGGTTCCTATCTATGAAAAGAGCTCCGTCGACGAATTCTATGTGGACCTTACAGGTATGGACAAATTCTTTGGCTGCCTTCAGTTGGCATCAGAACTGCGTCAAAATATCACCAAAGAAACCGGTTTACCCGTGTCCTTTGGTTTATCTCAAAACAAGACAGTTTCCAAAGTGGCAACCGGAGAAGCCAAGCCTAACAATCAAAAAAAAATTGATCATGGCAGAGAAAAGGCTTTCCTCGCTCCTCTCTCTGTCAAAAAAATTCCCATGATTGGCGCAAAAACCTATCAGACATTAGCTGCTCTTGGGATCAGACGAGTGAAGATGCTGCAAGAAATGCCGGTAGAACTCCTGGAAAAGGTTTTTGGGAAAAATGGCATTGTGATGTGGAAAAAGGCTAATGGAATTGATAATTCACGGGTAGAGCCCTATTCAGAGAGAAAGTCTATCTCGTCAGAACGTACGTTCGGCCAGGACACCACCGATAACAAGCACTTAAAGACCATTATCCTCACTATGACTGAGCATTTAGCTTACCAGCTAAGAAAGGACGATATGCTTACCGCATGCGTTGCAGTGAAAGTGCGGTATTCCGATTTCAACACCCACACTTTACAGGCCAAAATACCATACACCTCGGCCGATCATACGCTGATACCCAAAGCGCTGGAACTCTTTGAAAGACTATTTGACAAGCGTCTATTAGTTCGATTGGTAGGTGTACGACTAAGTCATCTTGTCCATGGTAATTACCAAATCAACCTATTTGATGACACGGAAGAAATGATCAGTCTTTACCAGGCCATGGATCATATTCGCAAGAAACATGGCGATCAGAAAGTATTAAAAGCGGCGGCATTAGGAGTAGATGCTGTCAGAAGTTTCAATCCGTTCAAGGGTCAAATTATCTCTACTTAACCACTGCCATGAAATAGTGGTATAATTTCACTGACCGGAGCCTCTCCTTTGGTTTTTCTGATGAGATTGTGCGCTGAATCGTAAAATATGTTCAACGGAACATTCACTGTGCCAAATTTCTTCTCGATATTTTCGGGCTCAATAAATGAAATATAGAATTGATCGTTTTGCTCAATTTGATACTGTTTCAGGTAATCAAGCACATCGGAAATTTCCTGTGAGGAAATCATTAAGATCAGGACATCATTCAACGAGTTGATATTGTTCATGATGTCCTTAACCTGACGCTGGCAGTGGTCGCATTCACTACTAAAATAAAGCATGTATACCATTTCAGCTTCGAATAAATCTGCCTGTAGCTCATTGCCCTCTGCATCTGATAAGTACTGCAAACTCAAAACACTTAAGGGGTCTTTAGATAGTGCTGACTTGTTTGTCTTGGGACGGATTAGTGCGATAATTACTAATAACAACAGGATTGACCCAAATATTAAAATAGCCTTTCTATTTGTTAAGCCACTCATGGTAATACTGAATAATCATTAAATGGTTATCTACAACGATAACTAAAAAAACAGGATTTTCAGTGATTTCATTTTAAACTAATTATATTAGTATTTACTATTTTGCATAGTATTGTATTTAAACACACATACCTATTTCAGTTTACGCTATGGCACCTTGTCTACCAAGGAGTTACTTTCCATTGCCCGCACAAATCAGATTGATGCGTTAGCACTTACAGATATCAATAATACTTCAGCTTGTTTGAATTTTGTCCGATTAGCGCCCGAATACGGTGTTAGGCCGATTTTGGGGATTGATTTTCGCAACGGGGTGCAACAACAGTTTGTGGGACTGGCACGTAATAACGTGGGATTTTACCAGCTCAATCGTTATTTATCAGGGCATATTCAGAAAGAGATTGAATTCCCTGAAAAAGCCCCTGACCTGCCTGACACGTTCTTTATTTACCCTTTTAGAAAAAACCTCATAGAGCTGTCGTCGACTGAATTTATTGGGGTTAAACCTGAAGATCTGAACCGACTCCCATTTTCCTCATGGATTAACAGACAGGAAAAGTTGGTCATTCTACAAACTGTATCCTTCAAGAGTGTAAAACCAGATTTCAGTATGCACCGGCTTCTGCGGGCTGTCGACAACAATACTCTTTTGAGTAAACTGCCCAAATCAGACCAAGGTTCGCCTCATGAATTGATGCTCCATAAGACCATGCTCCTAAAAGCATTCGCTGATTATCCGGATATCATTAAGACCACCAAAAAGGTAATTAATGAGTGTGAAATCCAGTTCGAATATGGTTACGAGAACCCACACAAGAATATTAAAAGTTATACGGGGTCAGAAAAAAAGGATTACGAGTTAATCATCAAAAAATGTGAAGAAGGGTTACCCTATCGATATGGCATCAATCCTGAAAAGAAAATCTTTGATAGGCTCGAAAAAGAACTTAAGCTTATCAAGGCCAAAAGGTTTGTCTCCTACTTCCTTGTCAATTGGGACATCGTCAATTATGCCCGTAGCAAAGACTATTACTATGTCGGTAGAGGTAGTGGGGCGAACAGTATCGTTGCTTATATACTTCGCATTACAGACGTTGACCCAATTGATCTGGACCTCTACTTCGAGCGGTTTATCAACCTTTACCGAAAGAACCCTCCTGACTTTGACATCGATTTCTCCTGGACAGATCGAGACGACATCACCCAATACATTTTTGAGAAGTTTGGTCAAGATCCAGGCGGTTTAAAGGTGTCCCTTCTAGCCACCTACAGTACCTTTCAGCACAAAGCGATCATTAGGGAGTTAGGAAAAGTATTCGGATTACCACCTCATGAAATTGAGACTGTACAGTCAAGATCTCTTAACCATTTGGATCATATCGGAAGGTTGATTCGTCAATACAGCGGTCTACTCCATGGTTTTCCCAGCCATTTGAGTATTCATGCCGGCGGAGTGATTATTTCAGAAAAACCAATCCACTATTATACTGCAACTTCTCTGCCACCCAAGGGCTTCCCAATCACACATTTCGACATGATTGTAGCGGAAGATATTGGGCTTTATAAATTTGATATTCTAAGTCAACGGGGGCTCGGTAAGATTAAGGATACCATCGGAATTGTGGCCAAAAACAAACCCCACCTGCCTCCTCTTGATATTCATGATTTCAAAAGCTTCAAAGAGGACAAAAAGATCAAACACCTGCTTCGCAATGCACAAGCTATCGGATGCTTTTATGTCGAGTCACCAGCGATGCGTATGTTACTCAAAAAGCTCAAGGCCGACGAATACCTTGGTTTGGTTGCAGCCAGCTCCGTTATCCGGCCAGGAGTAGCTAAATCAGGCATGATGAGGCAATACATTCTCCGTTTTCGGCATCCGGAAAAGAGAGATGAGGCACATCCGGTACTTCGTGATTTGATGCCGGAAACATACGGTGTGATGGTATACCAGGAAGATGTAATCAAAGTGGCTCACTACTTTGCCGGCCTGACACTTGGGGAGGCAGATGTACTTCGCCGCGGGATGTCCGGCAAATACCGATCACGCGATGAATTCCAGAAGGTAAAACAAAAGTTCTTTGATAATTGTAAAGCAAAAGGCTACACTTATCAATTGACATATGATGTCTGGCGGCAGATAGAAAGCTTTGCTGGATATGCATTTGCTAAAGGACACTCAGCCTCGTATGCTGTAGAAAGCTATCAAAGTCTTTACCTAAAAGCCTACCACCCTCTGGAGTTTATGGTAGCAGTTATTAATAATTTTGGTGGCTTTTATCGCACTGAATTATATGTTCATGAGGCTCGCATGGAGGGAGCCATTATAGAGGCTCCTTGTGTAAATGAGAGCGACCACTCAACTACCATCCGGGGAGTTACTATCTATCTTGGGTTTATCCTTGTAAAAGATCTCGAGGACAGACTGGTTGCCACAATTGTTAGGGAACGAAATCATGGCGGGAATTTTCAAGATCTTCATGATTTCATTAAGCGCACTAATGTTTCACTGGAATCCCTAAAACTTCTTATCCGAACGGGGGCTCTGCGTTTTACAGAGAAATCGAAAAAAGCCCTTTTATGGGAGGCGCACCTTATTCTGGGCAAAGGACACAAAAAAACAGCAGAACAGGAACTGTTTGAAACTCCAATTAAATCGTTTCAGCTACCCCCTCTTTACTATGACCCAAGAGAAGATGCATTCGATGAAATGGAATTGCTTGGCTTTCCTTTATGCAATCCTTTTCACCTCCTGGAGGAAATCCCTGGCAATCGAATTCTGGTAAAAGACATGCCAAAGCATCTCAACAAGACCATTACGATGGCTGGCTACCTCATTGCTGTGAAAAATACCCGCACTTCCAAAGGGCAACCTATGAATTTTGGGACTTTCATCGATGAAGAAGGGCTTTTCATTGACACCGTGCATTTCCCTAATTCAGCAGCCCAATATCCGTTTCGTGGTAGGGGTATCTATCAATTAGAAGGAAAGATTGTAGAAGAATTTGAGTTTTATACTTTGGAGGTGGACGTAATGAAACGTCTTGCTTATGTAAACATGGAAGAGATCGCCTATCAAGCCGATATCAGCGAGTTAGAACCAAACGTTTTGACAAACTTAATTCCGGGGAACTCACTCTCATTATGATCACACCTGATTCAATCGATTGAATAAGTACAATGGGAACCATAAACTCTCCATGATCACTCATCTTGACAATATCATGGCTTAACAATTCACCTTCAATCGTGAATAGTTCCAAAACAATTTCCTGATTACCCTTAAACCCTTGCATTTTTAAATTGAAAAGCCCATTACTAGGATTTGGATAGACATTTACATTCGGAATCAATATCGGCTCAAAGTCAATCGCTACAATTTTGGAATGTGAGAATTTCCCGTCAAAATCGGTCTGCTTCAATCGATAATAATTCATTCCCCTTCCAGGTGATAAGTCTAAATAATGATAAGTAAGGAGTTTATTGCTATTACCAGCTCCAGGAAGAGATGCTATTGAACTAAGTGATTCAATATTATCTGATCGCTCAATACTGAAAAAGTCGTTATTTATTTCTGTAATCGTAGTCCACTCTAACTTAACCACATTATCAACCACCACGGCTTCAAAACTGCCTAATTCAATAGGTAGGACAGAACTTCCGGAGCCACCACTGACAGGAGAAAACGAACTCACCCCAGGGGCAGATGCCGTATATGGATCGGAGCCTGCTGCATTAAGTCCTGTTGCATAAGGAGTCCAATTAGAGCTAACATAGTGACTAATAAACATGTCTGACCGGTCAAAACTCGTCAACTCATCTATCGCATTCCATTGTAGGGTTAATGTCACATTAGACCCACCCGATACAGCCTCATCGATAAACCAGGTTTTATTAATGGCATCTTCAGTCTGCTGCGTTCCTGAACCAATAAAACCTTCACTCCACACTGTATTGTCTACCCTTATGCAGAAATTATCGGTAGTTCCAACATTGTTTAAGGTAGCTGGTGTGTAGCTGGATATTGAAGTTCCCACCGGGAACAATATATCTCCCGCTCGATCACCTCCACCGATGCCAAGGTTTTGCTGTAAAAGGCAATTATCAAAAGGGGTTATTACAAAATTGGAGCTACTGGCATTGGTAATTTGTCCAGTAGAAGCTATAGATAAAGTATCATCAGTCAGTGTTACAAAGCCGCTGGTAAAGGTCAAACTGGTCGTGATGAGGGTTAGTTGATCAATGTCAACTCCAGCCGTATTGTCAATCACCAAAGTTCCAAAAGTGGACCCGTCAGTACCTTGTATACTCTGCTTGGTGGTCCCACCCATCGTAATGGTACCCGGTGGAGCAAATGTTCCACCAGAGTTGTTGGTTAAATCGCCATTTAAGGTCAAAGTATTGGTTGGAGCTCCAAAAATCAAATCTCCATTTGCTTCAATTAGCAACCCCCCAATTTCATCACTGGCCACATCTAAGGTGGGGTTATTCCCACTAATTACCGCCGGGTCCGCAATTCTTACTGTTTCATCGGTATTGGGTACACGGCAGATGCCCCAATTATCGGTATTACTCCAATTACTGTTGCCCCCATCATCGTCGGTCCATAAAACGAAAGACTCTTCATCATCCATGGTATAAAAATTACCATTGTTCGCCGGTGTGTTTAAATCGATAATGGGATTTACTTGATTGTTGTATTCCGTTCTTATCCAACCCGCACCGCGATCAGTATCTGAAATGCGTATCTCATCAATTATACCATCGAACCTTCTTACATCATTCCTTGCCCCCAATCTTAACTCATCGTTAGCTTCACTGTTAATGGCCCCATCCAGGTTGGTATTGTCTGATGTACCCACATAGCTTCCGTCCACATAAGAATCTATTTCTGCACCATCATAGACAGCTGCCAAATAATGCCATGCCCCATCATTCACATCCTGCAACGGTACAGATACATTGTCAGCTATACTTTGTGCCGCCGTTGCCCCCACACTGGCTCTGACATGAACATCTCCATCATCCAATCCTAAAAAATATTTAATGTCGCCATTGTTAGTATTAGTACCATCAGACAGCTCAATAAATGACTTATCAACGTTATTGGCCGCCGTATTTGTCCATCCAGATAATGTATAAGTAGCAAAATCCTCTACCGTTGAAGGAGCGCTGGCAGCGCCACCGATTCTGATGTATTCTGTACTGTTTGTTCCTGTTAAATCTACCCCACCCCCAATTTGCCCAGTGCCATTCACCAAAGGTCCGGAAACTATCGTACCGTTGAGGTTGTTAGCTGTCGCGTCGTCTATTGAAGTTTCGTCCTCCAAATGCCAAACAGCCACGAAATTATTGGTCCAAGTATTGGTATTAGTAGAGTTTGTTACACTATTCCCATCATCCGTAACACTGGTGGTGGCACCTGAAATGACGTTGCAATTACCATAGTTTAGAAAAATTTTGGTTGTTACCAGTGTAGATAAGGAGGGTATCAATACCCAGGCTCTTAAATTACCGCCTAAAAAACCAAATCCAAATTCTTCTATTTCAAATGTTAGTAAGTTTCCCGCCGCATCTGAAAAAACTATATCCAAGGGAAACGGTTCTGTTGCTCCGGCAAAATCCCCATTCCTATCTACATTGTCGGGACTTAAATCGGGATCGTTCCGGATATCGATCAATATAGGAAAATTAATCAGCTGATTGTCCGCATCATCATCAATCACTTGTGTTGGGTCAATATTGATACACTTCCTAAATGAATAGCCGGCCAATATCGCTTCTGTGGCAGTCACCGTTGCAACAGTTGAATATGCCATACATGTGCCATTTGATATTTCAGCCCGATAATGCATGGTGACAGTTAAGGGGCCAACATCTACCTGAGTTCCATTCTCGCCACCTATATCTGAAAAACTTAAACCATCGGACGATTCTTGCCATTGAATTGTTGCTCCCAGGGTCTGCCCGGAAAGAACAATTGATGTCGTTTCTCCAATAAAAATTGCACCATCTGTAGCAGTGGCTGTTCCACCGCTGACCGGGTCAGGGCAGTCACGTTCGTCCTTCAGTGTTAGTATGTTGGAGGGCGCTCTCTGATTCTCATATTCGGTCTCAATCCACCCTGGGCTCCGAGTTGATGTTGAAACACGTAACTCATCAATTATGCCATCAAAGAAACGATTGGTACCATCGTCTCTGCCTCCAATGAAAAACTCATCCAGTGGATCGCTAATGATATTTCCTGTTCGTGCGTCTGATGCCCCAACTGCACCATTCATATAGAGTATAAAGTTATTTCCGGCAGCTCCTCCATCGTATGTCATAGCAATGTAGGACCATCGATTGAGAGAAAATGTTTGAGTTGAATTTAACCTTAAGGTGTTATCTACAGTTTCCGGAGTTCCTAACCTTGCCTGGGCTTCGTCATCATCTCTTCCAAACCAATAGGCGATATCATCATCCTGATTGTCATTGGCTTTTTCAATAACTGAATATTGGTCGTTATCGAGAATCGCCGGATTAATCCAACCAGATACCGTAATATTCTGGCCTGTGATATTAAGATTCGATGGCACAACATCCTCAGCTCCTACAAA
>JAJCYL010000662.1 GCA_029262955.1 Cytophagales bacterium
CACGACGGTGTTCAGGTTCCACTTGGAGCCGAAGTAGCCAACGGCTACGATGATATCATAAAAGTTGTGCGAGATCAGATTGGTAAAGGTGCTGACTTTATAAAAGTCTATGCTGACTATAGATGGGGGCCAAATGGCAAGGCGATGCCTACGTTTACTCAAGATGAGATGGCTTTGATGGTCAAAATAGCAGAGAGTAGTGGACGATATGTAGTAGCTCATGCATCAACAAGCGAAGGGATGAGAAGGGCTACTCTCGCTGGTGTAGAGACTATAGAACATGGGGATGAAGGAACTTTGGAGATTTTCAGTTTGATGAAAGAAAGCAATGTGGCCTTCTGTCCAACACTGGCGGCGGGAGATGCCATTTTACAATACAACGGATGGGAAAAAGGGTCAGACCCCGATCCGGCTAGGATAATTAACAAGAAAATAAGCTTCAAAAAGGCCATGGAATCAGGAGTCAGTTTCTGTTTTGGTGGAGATGTTGGTGTTTATCCCCATGGAGATAATGTTAGGGAATTGGAAATGATGGTAGCTTATGGATTGAAAGATGACGAAGTTTTGAAGATTGCTACTTCTGGAAATGCCAGGACATTCCACTTGGATGATCGACTAGGTTCAATTAAGTCTGGCTTACTGGCGGATCTTGTCGCGGTTGAGGGTAATCCGACAGCAGCAATCAGCGATCTGAGAAAAGTGCGTTTTGTTATGAAGAATGGCAAAATTTATTTGAACAAATAGTTGCGTAGGGATATGGAAAGTCCATTTTTTTTAGAAAAACAGGGTTCAGTTGCTGTTGTTTGGATAGATACTCCGGGTGAGGAATGGAACAAAATCACAATCGAAACGGAGGATGATTTCAATAAGATAATTAGTGAAATTGACCATGATTCTAATATTAGAGCAGCAGTACTTATCAGCAAAAAGAAAGGATTTATCGCAGGAGCAGATATTGAGGAGTTTTTGAAGATGAAACCCGGGGAAGCTGTTGAAATAGCGCTTGCTGGACATCAGATGCTTAATAGCATCGAGGATAGCCAGAAGCCTTATGTAGCAGCGATTCATGGAGCCTGTATGGGAGGAGGACTTGAACTTTCATTGGCCTGTGCAGGTAGGGTGGTTTCAAATCATTCCAGTACTATACTGGCTTTACCAGAGGTTAAGTTAGGATTACTTCCAGGTTTGGGAGGAACGAGAAGACTTCCCGGGCGGATTGGTATTCAAAAGGGGTTAGATGCTATTTTAACAGGCAAAAATTTATATGCCTTCCAAGCTCATAAAATAGGTTTGGCAGATGAAATTGTAGATCAGACTAAACTTTTAACGGCTGCGAAAAAATTGGCCTTAAGAATTGCTGATAAGAAGTTCAAACGAATAGACAAAAGATCATTATCAGAAAAAATACTTGAAGGAAATCCAATAACCAGAAAAATAATTTTCTCAAAGGCCAGGCAGATTGCCATGGCTAAATCTTATGGAAATTACCCGGCTATTCCTGCAATCATCGATGCAATTCAATATGGTTCATCTTCCAATAGAGAATTAAGTTCTAAAAAGGAGACAGAATTGTTTGATAAGCTTCTATCCTCCGCCGAAGCTTTTCAATTAATTAATCTCTTTTTTGGGATGACTGCTCTAAAGAAAAACCCACAAAAGCACGAGGCCAGGACAATTAATGCAATTAGTGTATTAGGTGCCGGATTAATGGGTGAAGGTATTGCTGAAGTCAGCATGAATGGAGGAATGGACGTCCTGATCAAGGACATAAGTGAGCAGATGTTGTCCAAGGCGAGGGGTAATATTTGGAATTCCTTAGCTAAAAAAATTAAGTATAAATCGATTGTCAAAGCTGAGGCTGAGAAGAACATAAATGCTGTGAATTCTACTTTGGATTACCAGGGATTTAGTAGGTCATCCGTTGTCATTGAAGCTGTTTTTGAAGACCTTGAACTAAAGCACAAAGTATTGCATGATACTGAAAGTCAGATTAATGAGAATTGTGTATTTGCCTCCAATACCTCTTCTCTGCCCATCACTAAAATAGCTGAAAAAGCGCTCAGGCCCGAAAACGTCATCGGGATGCACTATTTTTCCCCTGTTCCAAAAATGCCGCTTTTGGAGATAATTGTTACTGCAAAGACAGCGAGTTGGGTCACTGCTACAGCTCTGGAAGTTGGAGTGCGGCAGGACAAAGTTTGTATTGTAGTTAATGATGGACCAGGGTTTTATACCACGAGAATTCTTGCTCCATATATGAATGAAGCCCTCCTAATGTTAGAAGAGGGTGGAGACATTTTACAAATAGACAGGGCAATGAAGAGATTTGGCTTCCCCGTCGGGCCTTTTACCCTTATGGATGAAGTTGGTATTGATGTTGGTGCACATATTAATAAAGGGGAGTTAGGCAAAATGTTTTCTGATCGCGGAGGTGAAGCAAGTCCAATTATGGAAATGCTAAGTGAACATGATTTTAAGGGCAGAAAAAATAAAAGAGGATTTTTGGCCTATGATGAGTCTGGTAACAAGTTAAAAGGGAAGGTGAACCCGGAGGTTAAACAGTTTATTTCAGCTCCGCCCAGGATTATAAATGACACCGAGATTCAGGAAAGGTTGTTTTTGATGATGATTAATGAAGCGGCTTTTTGTTTAGGGGAAGAAATTATTAGCTCCCCAAGGGATGGTGACATTGGTGCGGTGTTTGGATTGGGGTTCCCCCCGTTTCGTGGAGGCCCATTTAGATTTATTGACTCAACGGGAATTGACCAGATGTTGTCACTGATGGAGAATTACCAGTCTAAGCTGGGTGATCGATTTAAGCCTGCCGGAATACTAAGGGAATATTCGGACAAGAAATCGGAATTCTATTCATTGGAGTAGATTAGCTGCCAACGAAAAGCCCATTTCCATTGCAGGCAATAATTAGCAATGCCCGCTTTTTTTAAGATCACTTCTATTTCGGCTCTTGTGAACGCTCTTTGAACAGATAATGGTGCATCGAATTTAACCATCGAAGATTTAGAGAATAGTATTGTTAGCAGCTTGATGGAATAGTAAGCCAACCAATGTCTATGAAGGTCATTGACGACAAAACCAATTCTCGCTTGCTGTTTGAAATTAGAAAAGAGGAGAACGAGTTCCTCATCTGTGAAATGGTGTAAAAATAAACTACAGTGAATTATATCAAACTTCTGTTTACTGAACGACTTAGTTAAAACGTTTTCAGTCTTAAATGAAACATTTTGTACCCCTTTTAAATTCTTTCTGGCGTAATCGATGATAAATGGATTAGCATCGATACCAAAGAGCTCCAAATGTTTGTTGTGCTTACCTGCCCAGGTATTGAATAGATGCAGCATATCTCCACCGCCACAACCAAGGTCAGCAACCTTCACCACTTCACTGTTTGAGGACTCTAGAAGAGAGCTCAATCCCTCAAGACTTATATTGTTGCCCCCAAGCCTCGAATTGACCACTTCCAATTCTCTCAGGGTTTGTTCTACGACCGAACCTTCGCATGCGAGATCATCCATAATCTCCATATCCTTGCTGCGATTTTTGAGTTTGACCATAACTTGCGAAAGTAATGTTTGCCTTGCGAATGATAAGGACATTTTCAGCCCTTAGCTTCATCAAATAGTTTAAACATCAAATGGATTGAAAAAATTTCTATTGGGCGATTTTTAATTGAGTAATGTAATAAGCTTTGGGGTAATTGGTTGTTTAACCGTTCGCTAACGAGAGGAAGTTTTTAGCAGATAAACATTATCACCTGACTTTCTGTATTTAGAAGATATAGTTGGCATTTTCTGCATCAATGAGGATCCAACATTTTGTAAATCAATGATCACTTCTGGTGGATCGTTTTCGAAATTTTTGAAGACATCAGTCAAAATATCGTAATACCCGAGATTTTGTAAGTGAATTTTTGAAAAGTGCCAATTGAGATAGGGTGTTGCTAGTGAGGCATGCTTGTAATAGGATAGTTCGGTGCCAAGGACCACAATCTTCTTGTCCTTTACAACACTTTCAAATGGAGATTGTCCTACATGAATTGGGGTGAAATTAACAAGTTGACCCACCCATTTTATGTCCTTGTCAATGATTGCCTGATAGCCAAATGTCAATATTAAAAAAATCGCAAAGACCATTTCAGCCTTAAGTCGTTTTTCAATAAGCAGAAAAAAATGGCTTAAAAAAAAGGCAATCACTGGAAAGAGGTAAATGAGACTGACCGCTGAGAGATTGGGTTCTAAAAGTAGAGTAAGCAGTGCCGCAAATAGTGTAAGAAGCATTACGGACTGAAATTTCACCTGAAAATTGACGTAATAATTTCGACTATATAATTTGAAAAATGAGATGATAAAGAAGGAACCTGGGATAAGTAAGATCAGAGCCAATGAACCTAAGCCCATGAAGGGATTTCTGTCAATTATAAAAGAAGCTTGAAAAAATTGGAAATAAAATTCCCTTCCTGCATCGTGCCAGTAGTAATAGAGAACAACAATCAACAATAGTTGGAAATAACCAAAAGTCATTAAAAGTAACCTCCTTGGTATGGCACTTGAAAAGAGGACAAGTGATAGTAATGTTGAGATCAGGAAAAGAGCAGTCGGAAAGTGAAACAGGGTTGAGACACCAAGGTACAATCCAGCATTGAGGAAAAGCTCATCTTTAGTGAAGTTGTCAATGCGTTTAAAAATGTTATTAATGGCCAAAAGCACAAAGGTAACACTCATCAATTGCGGTGAGAGTGTTAAGAGCTCAAAGTTGGTTGACATACAAACCACATAGACCAAAGCTGGGACATAGGTATTTTCATTGTAGGCCTTATTGATTAGTAGGAGGCGATTAAATATAATGGCTTGAATAAAAACTATTAGAAGTGATAGAAGTTGATAGGATAATTGTGATCGACCAAATATGAAATCAACCGTTTGGTAAACAAGGCTGGACAAAGGGCCTATATTGTCCCAAAGATCTCGATACATTATTCCACCATTGGATAGGGTTTCTCCAATTAGCATCCAGTTTAATTCAGTGATTAGAAGAGGGATTCCAGATATGATAAAAGGTAATCTGAAAGCCAATAACAAGGCAAGTACAAATATTAATCTATAAGGGTCGTTTAATCTGAAAAAACTGAGCAACTTGGGAAATTAAGAAGCAAAGATTGATTGGATTGTGCGAAAGACAAAGCGGCTTTCTCATAAATTATTAACTTATATGACTGATCTTTGTAATTTATTCAGTTGAAAGATGGAAAGTAAGCGGCAACAAAAGTATTCACGCATGATCCAAAAGGAGTTAGGGGCTATTTTCCAGCGCAATATGACTCATCAGTTAGGATCAATGATGGTGTCTGTAACACAAGTGCGAATGAGCCCCGACCTGGGATTGGCAAAGGCCTATCTTAGTTTTATTTTGCATGAAAACCCGGATGGTGCGTTGGATCAGGTAAATAATCATAAGAGTGAAATTCGTAGGGAGCTGGGTAAGAGAATTGGTAAGCAAGTTCGAATAGTACCCGAAATAGCATTCTTACACGACGACAGTTCAGAATACGCCACACATATGGATAAGCTGATATCAGATCTTGATATACCTGAGGAAAGTGATGAGGAGGAGGAAGAAAAGTAGTCACTAGTGAATCTATCATTTTTTATTGCCCGTCGATACTTCTTTTCAACCAAAAAGAAGACGTTCATCAATGTGATATCAATTATTTCGATTATTGCCGTTGCCGTTGGGACTTGCGTGCTAGTTATCGTCCTGTCCGTTTTCAATGGCATGGAGGATCTAATGAGATCATTGCTTGGAACATTTGACCCTGAAATTAAGATTGAAGCCACGTTAGGAAAATCTTTTGAGGTGAACGATCGGTTGTTAATTGATATCAAGGCAACGGAGGGTGTTGACATTGTGACTGAGGTGATAGAAGACAATGCCGTGATTAAGTACAACGACAATCAGGTTGTCGCACGAGTTAAGGGTGTGGCAGACAATTTTATAGACCAGGGGCGAATGGAGAAAGTTATGGTGTATGGCAAATTTCAGTTACGTGATGGAAATCAGCGCTATGCAATAATTGGTAGGGGAGTTCAAAATTCATTATCGCTAAATCCGGGAGATGGCCAGTACCCACTTCAGTTCTTTTATCCAAAAAGCTCTAAAACACTTTCACTAGATCCAACAAAAATGCTAACCCGACAAAACATTCTGCTGGGGGGCATTTTTGCCATTGAAAAGCAGTATGATGAAAACTACGTAATAGTTCCACTTTCATTTTGTCAGGATTTACTTAATTACGGTGAAAAACGGACCGCCTTAGAAGTTAAAGTGAAAGAGGGATATGAAGTATCGGAAGTTCAAGATCGGCTCTCGGAGCTATTGGGTGATCCATTCACGATCTTAAATGATGAACAGCAACATAGTGACATTTACAAATTGATGAGAATTGAGAAACTCTTCGTTTTCATTATTTTTTCAATAATACTGGCTATTGCCTCTTTCAACATATTCTTTAGCCTGACCATGCTGGCCATAGATAAAAAGAAAGACATAGCTGTCCTGTCTGCTATGGGAGCTCCTAAACGTTTAATCCGTCAGATCTTTTTAGGTGAAGGAGCAATTATTGCCGTTGGTGGAGCATTATTGGGCCTTACATTGGGGTTGGTCATAATCTTGATGCAACAAAACTATGGGTTTATTTCGATGGGTATGCAATCGTCAATCCTAATGGCCTATCCAGTTAAGATGGAAATTAGTGACTTTTTATACACGGCCTTAACAATTATGTTGATAACATTTTTAGCATCAATACGCCCTGCAATTTTGG
>JAJCYL010000663.1 GCA_029262955.1 Cytophagales bacterium
ATTGAAAAGATTTCATAGGTCCGTTGATCAAAACATATTAAGAACAACCAATTTGAACATGACCCTAATCAGTTTCAGTACTGAGGTTGATCAGTGAATGCTTGATAGGTTTAATACAATATAGAAAATAAATAAAATTAAGATATGGATAAGCAATTCAACAAAGGAGATATAGTCGTATTAAAATCAGGTGGCCCTAACATGACTGTGGAGGGCTACGCCTGGCATGGCAATTACGAAAGCAACGACATCGTGCTATGCTATTGGTTCGATGGCAATCAGAGAAATGAGGGCACGTTCAACCAAGAAACACTGAAGCATTCAAAGTAAGTCAAGCATTTTTTTATGTTTCAAGCGATTAAGGCAGCATTACTTAACCCCGTTAAAAGTTTACGAAGTGAATGGCCATTGAGAAATATCCGGTTTTGGTTAACTTCGATACAACCAAAACTATACATTTCATGCCAAAGATTAACCTCCAAAGATCGATTACGATCAACAAACCAGCAGATCAGATTTATACCAAACTAAATAACTTCCATTATTGGCAAGCCTGGTCCCCCTGGTTAATCATGGAACCAGAAGCTAAAGTTGATGTGGCTGAGGATGGAAAGTCCTACTCATGGGAGGGACATCGTGTAGGCTCAGGGAATATGAAAGTGCTCCACGAGGACGAGAACAAATCCATTTCCTATGATCTGAACTTTCTAACGCCCTGGAAATCAACCGCCAAAACTGAATTTGAACTGAAGAGCAACGGCGATAGCACGGAAGTGATCTGGATCATGGATAGCAGTTTGCCTTTCTTCATGTTTTGGATGAAAAAGATGATGATTGCCTTTATTTCAATGGATTATGATCGTGGATTGGCTTTGTTGAAGGATTACGTTGAAGATGGAGTTACTCACTCTAAGCTAGATTTCAAAGGTGAATCAAGCTATGACGGATGCAACTACATTGGCTATAGAAATAGTTGCCCGATCATGTCATTAGGTGAATCAATGAGCAATGACTTCACCAAATTAGAGCGTTATTTTGCTGATCATCAGGACAATGTCCAAGGCCCTCCAATGACTGTTTATCATAAGTGGGATATGGTAAAAGGTCAGGTGGACTATACTTCCGGTTTTCCGGTACACGAAAAGCCCAGCGATCTCCCACCCGATATTACCTCAGGGAGCGTTCCAGCTACTAAAGTCTATTCATTGGTTCATACCGGACCTTATGCTCATCTTGGCAATGCCTGGAGTACACTCTATACCATGCAAAGGAACAAGGAATTTAAATTAAACAAGCAGGTTGACCCTTTCGAAGTTTATGTGAACAGCCCGAAAGAAGTATCTTCCAATGAATTAGTAACAGTGATCAACTTTCCGATTAAGTGATAGCAGTAAAAGAGCAGATAGCCAGGCTCATCATAGCTGCTCCAATTATATGAATTTTTAGTTGAGACGTGTGAGTAATTACACTCATTCTGCCGAAAATTCATATCACTTAATCAAGTATTAGTAGCCTAATACCCTTATTATCAAAGTTTTATGGGTTATTAAAAGTATCTTATAAGATCACTAACAATAAAACCATGAAAAATTTATTGAACTTATTGAGCTGTTTAATATTGTCTACTTCTATGGCATTTGCTCAGGACTACACGATGTTCCTGACCATTGAATTAGATCCTATTCCTGGCAAGGCCGGAGCCCTCGAGAAAGGAGTAAAGGCCCACAATGCCAAGTTTCACAAAGATGGCAGTAACAAGGGCTACCTATGGAGTATTTTGAGTGGGCCCAGATCAGGCAAGTATGTATGGGGCCAGGGACCAATGACCTGGGGAGATATGGACACACCACTGACTGAAGAGCATGGTGCAGATTGGGATAAGAATGTTGGAGCGAATTGCAAAAACGTTTCTAACTATTCCTATTTTAAGAGAGATGATAAGCGAACCTATAATCCAGACAATCAAATTACAGCCAAGCAATTTGTAGCAAAAGTATTTACCATTACCGGAAACAGAGAGGCCATACTTGATGCCTTAGGCGAAATTGCTGAAGTCTTCAGGGCTAAGAAATATCCACAGGCCCGAAGGGTTTACACCAGTGAATTAAATCTCAAAAGCCGACAGGAAGTTGCATTAATCTATCCTTTTAAAAGCTTCAAAATGTTTGAAACCTCCACAGGCTTACCCGCAGGGTTTACGAAAACTTTTGAAGAAATTAACGGGTTTGGTAGCTGGCAGCGATTGGTCGTAGGCCCCATTCAGGCCAATTCAGAGGGATTTTTTGATGAAATCAGAGTGCTGATAGAATAGACAGCCTGAGATAGTGAGTTTCAATTAATTATTTATTGCTATTTATAGACAAGTAGGGTTAGAGTATTAATTCAAATCATAAAATATAAGATTATGAAAATGACCAAACATTATTTAACCAACTTGACAAAAGTCTTAGTTGTAGTCTTATTACTAACAGTGGTGCAAGCTTCGGCACAAATAAGTGTCTACCAGTACCGACGAGTTGATCCAGGTAAGATGCAAGAGGTTTTGAAACGAGAAACTACCTATTGGAGCAAAGTGGCGGAAAATGCCATGACTAAGGGAAACCTGGAATTCTGGGCCATCCTAACCAGGGCAGGTGGAGTGAACAATGTGGACGAAAGGCCAAATCTATTATTCGTCAATACCTTTAAGGATATTGACAATACTGATGGCATGTGGGATCCAAGTAAGGTTTTTCCAAATGTTAAAATGGAAGACATGGAAACATTTTCTATGAGTACAGTGGTCCACAATTTCCATGTAAAGCCACAGAGATTTGTTCAGGCAAGTAGTGCTGTGCCGGCCAGTGATTTTAAATATATTTCGTTAATCTATCACAGCTCAACTGCTCCTAATCAAACAATTGCGCTTGAGCAGGAACATTGGGAGCCATTCATTAAGACATCGATGGATGCCGGTAAAACATCTCAAAAAGCCTGGGGAAATGCAACTATTTTGTCTCCTCGTGGTGGCGGTTTTAGCCCTACAACCATCTCATTTGACATCTATCCAAGTTTAAAAGAAGCACTAGATCCAACATGGTCGGATGATGTCAAATTTCCAGAAGAAGGATTGGCTAAAATCAATGAACTTGAAAGCGGACGAGGAGTATTTATTTGGAAAATTGAAATGGTGGTAAGCCCGCCTGAAAATTAAATCTAAAACTTGCCAGACGCAGATCGCTTCTGGCAAGTTATTTTTAATTGGACTTATTTAAATCCAAATCTATAAGTGCATCCTCGATAGAACCATCTCCAATAAAATCATACTTTGCCCGTCCCTCAAGGATTAAGGAATTTCCCTTGCGTTGCATATCCCACGCAACAGTGTCGCCAGGATTATTATCAAACAGTACAGTTAGCATTGAGTTCTCAATAAAAAAATCACCGGTGTAAATTAGGCCGGCGCCATCCGGCAGAAGTAGAGGCATTATGAAATCTCCATTTGGAGATATTATTAAAGTCCCTGCGCCACCCAAATCAATTAGATTAATTTCCTCCTGGGACGATTGATCATCAATTTGCTTGACTGTTGCTTGAGTTGCTTCCCACGTTCCAACAAGGTCATCAAGAATGTCCTTATCCAAAACATTGAGTCCACTAGAGGAATCATCCGAAGATGGTCCATTTGAATCGTCATCTGAGCAACCAGATAACCCCAGGGAAAGGATCAAAACTAATAGCACGTAGTATTTTAAAATTAACATCCTAATTATTTATATTGTTAGACAAAGAACTACAAAGAAACCTGTTTTTTGAACGGCCACTAGCAGGTTATAACAAATACCTTTTAAGAAAAGTTGGATTTTTAAAGTTTGAATTTAAACCGATGTAATCTTAAACGCCCTTGTTAATTTTTCAATGATAAAACCCCGAGTTAATTAATTACCCGACACTATCGACGATTTTTTTTCCAAGCCTCCAGTATTTCTTTTTCTCTTTGCCTGGAAATACCATGTTGTCTCGACCTTCTGTCTTTATCTCCTTCCTTGGATCTTGCTCTTTCCCACTCCAAATGCTCGATTGCGCTGATGGCCATCGGTCGAAAGGTTAAACCCACATCAATAGCCGTTTCATTATTAACTCCCCTAAGGTTGTGCCCTGGAACCCACCCGGGTACATCCTGGTAAACCTGGATGCCCTGTTCTTCAAGGAAGTCTTCCGGTACCCAGGTGAAACTAATGTTAGACCCAACTGCACCCCATATGGCGTGGAACATCTGTTGCATAGACATTCTACTGGCCGGACCAACAGCATTATAGTAGCCCATCGTCTTGTTTTCACCCAACCTTACGATCCATTCAGTAACATCCCGTTGGTCAATAACCTGATAAGAGTGCTCCGGATTACCAGGTCCCATCATCTCTCCTCCTTCGGCAATTCTTTCCAGAAAATAACTCCATCGGTTGGTGGGATCACCGGGGCCCATAATGATACCAGGCCTTACTATGGTGTGACGATCTGGAAAGGCTTTTTTAATGATTTTTTCACTCAATGATTTAGTTAGTCCATATGGAGCCTTATCACCTTCTTTCCAATCAGCAGGTGGTTTAACTGTTTTAAAATCCGGAGTTATGATGAAATCCCGAACCACTCTGTTTTTGAACTGATAGCTATCATAGGGCTCAAAGTCATATGCAGCAATCGAACTGATGAAAACATAATGATCTACCGAATCTTTGAGCGTTTCCGTGCTCAGCTTAACCCATCTGTAATCCAACGCATTGTTATCCAATACCACATCCCATTTCCTTCCTTTAAGTGCACTCAGGTCATCGTTTCTGTCGCCTATCAGGTGTTCTACCCTCGGAGTTTCACTTTTTCGGCTACCTCTAGTGAATATGGCAACCTCATGGCCACGTTCGACAGCATACCTTACAGTATTAGGGCCAATGAAACCGGTGCCACCTAATATTAAAATTTTGAGCGGTGCCATTGATCTGACTTCCGGCTTGCTTTTACATTTGGCTAATGTGGTAGACGCAAATGTGAGTCCTGCACCAACCATACCAGCAGAGCGGATAAAACCTCTTCTATTTGTTTTCATTTCTCTATTTATCGATCCCTGTCAATATAGCACAAAGAATTCTAAAATATTATAGAGATCAAAAGCTAATTAAGGCTGATCAAATCAATGGAAATTGAATGTATCCTCTAAAAAAGATGTGTCATTAGACCTAACTACGTAAATTATGAGTAGTTATGGCTGATTATTTGGATCGTCTAATACTGATCGGTGGGTGTGGGAAATCTTCCATTCACCGTCAACTTTTACAATTACTTGTGTCATCACAACTGGTGGAGGTGACTCAAATAAATTTGCTTTATCCGCAGGTAAATCGGTAGGCAAAACAGCGGTTCTGTACCAATAGAAACTCGCCACCGCCACGCTTCCATCGCCATAAAATCTGATCAATCGATCTCTGGCATCAGTAAACCACCAGACGTCAGGAATTGCCTTCTTGTTAACATCTATTATGACTTGTTGCAATTGCATGTTTTTATCCTGATCAGTGATTCGACCGGCACCACCAATATAAACGCGATCCGGCATCATCAACTCAGCCTGAGAAGTCATATTCCCGTCATCTTCAGCGGCTGCATACTTATTTATTAATTCATTGATGGCCATTCTATCGGCCTCTTGAGACATAGAAAACTGAGAGCTCCCACAAATAATGAGGGCTGTGGATAAAAGGGCAAATGATTTCATAGTTTCGGATGTTACTTATCCACATAATATACCAATTTTTCACCAGTCCTGGTAGTATATGGTCGTCCGAAATCAATCCAACTTAAAACGTCCGGAAAAGAATAAGGTCAACTGT
>JAJCYL010000664.1 GCA_029262955.1 Cytophagales bacterium
AATTTTAACAAGAATTTGTTTTGTGAAAACACTTAAGGGAAACTTAATGATAGGTATACTCTAAAAAGTAATAATTAAGATATTAAATAAGTGGAATGAATATTTGAGGTCTAGCAACCCCGACATTATAAGAATGTACAATAATAGGTACTTGAACTCGTAAAACAAATTATTTTCATTTGCACAGCACTATTCAGGCATTAGCTAAGAGTTCATACCATCCTTTTGATAGCAATCTTTACTTTTGCAAGCTTAAAATTAACTTAATGTTACAGGTACAGCTAATTTCTGAGAATAGAGATCATTTTGTTGAGGGTTTACTAAAAAGAAGTATTCCCAATGCAGCTGAATTATTAAATGAGATTATTGAAATTGATCTAAACAGGAAAAAGACTCAAAACGAATTAGATCAGATACTTAATGAATCCAATAATCTGTCAAAACAAATTGGCGGGTTAATGAAGGAAGGTAAACGTGAAGAAGCAGAGTTGGTAAAAGCCAAAACAGCTGAACTTAAAGAGCGTAGTAAACAGCTCAATGACTCACTAAATGCAATTAATGACCAATTAAAAGATAAACTGTACCAGATCCCCAATATCCCTCATCCATCAGTTCCTCCGGGAAAATCAAGTGACGACAACGAAACTGTATTCGAAACCAGTGATCTTCCTCAATTGAGCGATTCCGCTCTGCCTCATTGGGATCTCATTACCAAATACGACATCATAGATTTCGAACTCGGCAACAAAATTACCGGGGCTGGATTTCCGGTGTATAAAGGAAAAGGAGCCCGGCTTCAGCGGGCCATGGTTAATTATTTTTTGGATACTGCCATTGAAAATGGTTATGTTGAAATTCAACCCCCAATTGCAGTGAATGAGCAATCTGGTTATGCAACAGGTCAATTGCCAGACAAGGAAGGTCAAATGTATCAACTCACTGATACCAACCTATTTCTCATTCCAACGGCTGAAGTACCAATTACTAATATCTATAGAGACACTATATTAAAATCTGAGGATCTACCTGTTAAGAATGTGGGTTTTACTCCTTGTTTCAGAAGAGAAGCAGGGTCTTGGGGGTCGCACGTAAGAGGGTTAAATCGGTTACATCAATTTGATAAAGTTGAAATTGTTCAGATTACCAAGCCGGACAAGTCATATGCCACATTGGATGAAATGGCTGATTATGTAGAGTCTCTTATTAAGAGCCTGAACCTACCCTACAGAAAACTTAGGCTTTGCGGAGGAGATCTTGGCTTTACATCGGCCATTACTTACGACTTTGAAGTCTATTCTGCTGGTCAGAAGAAATGGTTGGAGGTTAGTTCCGTCAGTAATTTTGAAACCTATCAGACCAATCGCCTAAAATTGCGATATAAGGATGAAAATAAGAAAACACAACTTCTTCACACGTTAAATGGTAGCGCCCTGGCATTGCCACGGATTTTAGCAGCCATTTTAGAAAATAACCAAAACGACCAGTCCATTGATATTCCGGAGGTTTTGAGAAAATACACTGGATTTGATTCGATATGAGTGTAGCTAATGCCATAGTCAGAGCTGGAAAAAAAGAGGATCTTCCTGCGGTTCTTGAGTTAATTCGCGAACTGGCAAAGTACGAGAAAATGTCAGAGCAGGTCTGGAATACGGTTGAAGCAATGGAAAAAGATGGCTTCGGTTCAAATCCCATTTATGGTCTCTTAGTAGCAGAAAAAGAGAGCATTATTGTCGGCTATTCTATTTATTACTATCGATACTCTACCTGGAAAGGAAAGCGGCTATTCCTGGAAGACATTTTAGTGACCGAGAAAGAACGAGGTACAGGATCCGGAAAACAGCTCTTTGATAAAACTATTGAAATCGCAAAGCAAGAAAGTTGTACCGGCATGATGTGGATGGTATTGAATTGGAATGAACCAGCTATCAATTTCTACAAAAAATACGATGCCAGGTTTGATGAGGAATGGGTGAATTGTCACATCGACTTTTGAATTACCCCATTTTCAGGTCATTTCTTTATTAAACTCAATTATTTCAATTTTCTCTGTAACCCTTATCTTGTAGGGCAGTTACCCTTTTGATTTTGATATTGTTCGTAGAAAACCACCCGATTGGATTCACTTACTGATAATGCCTTAATGCTTAAAGTCAAAGCCGGTGATACTGGTAAGTTGAGCCTGCTCTATGAAAGACATAAGGGAAAGCTTTTTGGTTTCTTTTATCGACTGACATCCGATGGTCCATTGAGCGAAGACCTGGTACAGAATGTGTTCTACAGGGTGTTGAAGTACCGACATACTTATGCGGGTAAAGGTCAGTTTCTAACCTGGATCTATCACATGGCCAGGAATGTCAATATTGATAATTACAGAAAAAACAAAAGGATGAATTACCAGGAAGACATGCAGGAATGGGAAGGACATCTGAAAGATGAGAAAGGCCCGGATTATGAAATGAGTCGCAACCAGGAAATTGACCTGCTGAATCTTGCGCTGAGTAAAATGAATGCAGAAAAACGTGAAATACTTGTATTGTCAAAATTTCAGGAATTGAAGTATGAGGAAATCGGAAACATACTTGACTTGTCCGTTTCTGCAGTTAAGGTGCGGGTTCATCGGGCAATGCATGAATTAAAAGCAGTTTATCAGTCACTTGAAACGATATGAACAGAGAAGAAGCTTCCGAATTATGGATTGAATACATCCAGAAAGAACTCGGTAAGGAGAAATCGCAAGAAATGGCCTCCTTTCTCCAGGAGAATCCTGACATCAAAAAAGAATTCGAAGAATTGGGGTCCTTATGGAATAAAATGGATAGCCTGCCACTTCCAGATCCTTCTAATCAGATGGATGTTAAATTCCAGGCTATGCTGAGTGGCTATGAAATAGCACAATCCAAAAAGTTTGACCTCATTTCTTCTATCAGAGCGCTGTTTCAACCCTTGTTCGAATCAAAGATGGCTTTAGCGTCAATGATGCTCTTTGTTGGACTCGGAGTGGGATATCTACTTAGCAGTGAAAGTGCCACGAATCAACAGTTATTAAACCTCAATACAGAGGTTTATGAAATGAAGAAAATGATGATGCTGACATTACTGGAACAGCCTAAAGCGCTCGACAGAATGAAGGCTGTACAGATTTCAAATGGAATAATTGAGCCAGATGATAAAATCATCGAAGCGCTACTTAAAACTTTAAATAATGACCCAAATGTGAATGTAAGAATGGTTGCAGCTCAATCATTAGCCGGGCTGGCCAATAACCCTATGGTTAGAAGTGGTTTAATACAAGCAATATCAAATCAAACTTCACCAGTAATTCAAAATGCACTTGCTGACATTATGATTGATCTTATGGAAAAGAAGTCAGTTGGAGAATTTGAAAAACTACTACAGCAGCAAAATCTGGATACACTGGTGAAGGAGAAAATCAAAACCACACTTGAAACTTTAATTTAAACTCGAAATGAAAAAACTAATTACATTATTTACTATAGCTATTGCCTGTCATTCTCTACCGGGGCAAGGTTATCAAACGATTGAAGAAGCGGAGAAGACTCTCTCTGTTCCTGAAAACAATGGCATTCTGGCCGTCTTGAATATTAACGGGGAGGTTAGCGTGAAAGGCACTAACCGCTCTGACATACTGATCAAATACAAGTTGAAGGCCAAGCCGAAATCTTCCCGGGGATTTGAACATGCCAAAGAAGACCTCAGGTTTTTAATTCAACATGATGGAGATTCCGTAATTGCCGCATTGATGGGGCCTTTTGTTAATTACTATCGTGGAAAACGTCATGTCAACATTAACAGCGAGGACCTTGACTATTGGTTCTTCTGTACAATTGACGTGGAAGTACCCCGGAATATCAATTTGGAAGTAGCTACTATCAATGACGGCAATTTGACTATTGAAAACATTAATGGAATGGTGGCTGCTGACAACGTCAATGGCGATGTTTCAATTGATAAAGTTACCGGTCAGGTAATAACGGAAACCATAAATGGTGACATCAGAATTGATTTTGATGCAAACCCGGGAGATGGTTCTCGCTTTCAGACGATCAATGGTCACATCAAAACAAATGTTCCAAAGGACCTTTCGGCCAGCATCTCCTTTAAGAGTATGAACGGAGAGTTTTATACCGACTTTGATTATTCCATTGGCAAAACCGGAAACGTATTAAAAGGCGATAGTGATCGCAAGGGTACCGAATACCGAATAGAGCAATTCACCAAGGTAAAAATCGGTACAGGCCAGTCGTCAATGTTCTATGAGACCTTGAATGGTAATATGTATTTAAGGAAACTCAACTAGGAAATAAAATTTAGAAAAGATGAAAAATTTAGCATTCACAATAACACTTCAACTGATCTTCATTTCCGGGATTAGTGCCCAATCAACTTTAGATGAATTGATAGCCGTAC
>JAJCYL010000665.1 GCA_029262955.1 Cytophagales bacterium
TACTCCTGAAGTTTTGACAAGGATGTATCACTCCACAATCCCATGTGATGAGGAGGCATATTCAATATATTTGTACTCTGCCCAAGAAAAGATTCATTGTTTGGTACAGATATAATCAAATTCCCGCCTTTTTTAAGACATCGAATTTGTGCTTCTAATATTGGTTTAATATCATAGATATGTTCCATTACCTGGAAAGAACAGACTAAGTCAAATAAGTCGGGGTTCTCGTTCGAGTAGTCAATTATGTTTTGCAGTTTAACATCTAAACCTTTACTAATGGCAATTTTTGCAGCTTCAGAATTAAGTTCAACACCAGTCCCACTTACCTGGTAATTCTTCTGAATTCTTTCAATGAAGGCACCCTGGGCGCATCCAAATTCTAAAACTCTCATTCCGTTGGATAGATATTGACATGCGTTTTGATGTTCCCACTTCCAATCCATATAGTACCAGTCAAACCTTTGTAAGGATTTGTAAAAATTACCATCGCCAGACAAGTGGAATGGGGAAAAAAAACTGTATTGGGTGTCAAGGCATTTATAAACTTTAATACTTTTAATGCCCCTGAAGTACTTTCCCACATCCATCGAAAAATTCTTGTGATAAGCATCGATTATGAAGTCGCAACTTATTTCATTTAAGAATTCAACATTCGCAAGCCCTGTAATTGGCGATTTTAACATTCCTTAGGCATTTATTAGGTCTATGATTTAATGAGTTCTACTTTTAGGCAATTCAGACTATGGTAAGAATGATTGGACAAAAGGCAAAGTCCAGGCTAATTCTTAATGGCTTCAATAAATAGAGAATCTGGTTTTCTAACTTCATTCAACATCGTATCAAGCTCGTATTCCTCCCATCCTTTTATATAACTCTCAAAAGCACTTGTGACTTTAATTTCGGTAAAACCAACTTCTTTTAGCAACATATGCATTGAATAACGATCATACATCCATTGATGGATTTGTCCCTGGGATCGGAAATACCCTATCTTAAAATGGTCGTCAGTTTCCATTCTCATTTGATAAGACAATCTAAGTTTAATGCTATAGTAGGCTCGTTTTAATAGCTTTTTGATATAACCTGTTCCTCTTACTGACTTTTTGAGAGCGTTCTCTCTGGGTAACTTTCTGAAGTTTTTAGCCTCTTCTCCTATCCTTTCAAAAATAAATTCCTCATTTGGTAGAACTTCTTGGGACAAATAGTGAGCCATCTGCCCACCAGACTTTGTTCTAATCATCTGGTCAAAGAGTTCTAACAAAATCCAGTCATATTTTTCCTTATTATCCAGATCATGAGTGTCTTTGACACCGTTTTCCAACAACTTTAGGTATAATCTTATGATTTGTTCAAGGTCAGGAATTACAATTCTAATAACTCCACCAAAATTCAATACTCTATAACAGTCTTCAATAAAAGTTCTCCCTGACTCTTGAGTAAAATGCTCAAGAACATGAGAATGGTATACTAAATCAACACTATCTGACTCCACAGGAATTCCGGTCCTCAAATCATGAGCCAACACATGCTTAGAATTAGAGATGAAGTCAATATTCATCCATTCATCGCTCTCAATATATTTAGAGCCGCATCCAAGATTTACAAATTTCATTTCACGCTAAAATATGACATGCACCACATGGCTCAGCAAAAATAATTCTTGTACAGTCTATCCACAATCTTCCTTAGGGTAGTCCGCTTGTCCCTCTTTTGAGGAACAGAACTATAATCACAATATTCTTTAAACAACCGTCTGCTTAGTTTATCCTCGACCAGAGAGATTTTTGCCAATGAGATTCCAGCGTTCAAATCATCGTTTTTGTAGTGATCATAATCAGAACAATTCTCACCAGTGCCATCAAAACCAATATTTTTGGTAAAAGATTTATTAGGATGAAGTGAGAGCCCGTTCAGCAAGAATATGGTTGCGTACCATTTAACTGCCCAGGTCTTAATCACTCCGTTTATGTTCCTCTCGAGTTGATCCATAAAACCATAAGCCCCTTCAATATTGAACCTATGCTCCCCCTCTGGCTCGGACATAATACGATCTTTTAATTTAGCAGAGTCAAGCTCCAATAATTTCCAACTACTTTGCCATGTACCCCATCCCCAACATGATGAAGGGGTATAAAAAAACGTCTCCGGCAATCTATGAGTGTCTTTCACGGGAAACCAATACCCGCTTATGTGCATTACTTGATCATCCTCTTCATATAGATTTAGTGCCTGGTTCATGTAATTCAAGAATCCAGGTGAAGTAATTATGTCGTCTTCCAGAACAATTATCTTTCCATGCCTATTCAGTACATCTGTTACACCCTGAACGATCGAGTCGGCTAGTCCCCTATTCCTATTCGACTCAATAATTTTAATATCACCACACCATTTCTCACGATTGACAACTTCCTTTACCTTTTGGATGCTTTTTAAGTCAGCATCGGAAGCATTCGGTTTTGGTCCATCACAAAACACATAAAGGAGAGATCCTGATGCCGATTCATTTGCTCTTAAAGCCTGAAGGGTTCGAAGGGTATGCTCGGGACGATTGTAAGTAAATAGAGCAATTGGTGCTAACATTGGGTAGTCCGGTAAAATGATGTGTTAAAAGTTCTGGCTATTAATTGATAAGAGAATTGACTTAAAAAACGCTCCGTTTCGCTTATTCCTTCATTAGAATTAGAAGCCTTCAACTCTTCAACCAGTATAATTTGAGGTCTAAAGCAGTCCCAATCATTCGATTTCAGTACTTCTAAATCTAAACCTTCTGTATCTATGGTCATAAAATCAATCTGACTTTGAGCTTGAATGTGCTGTTTGAGCAGACTGTCAAGAGGTATAGTACTGATCTGTCTCGTTTCTATTAAACGATAATCACCCAACCCGTCTTTCTCCGAAGCTACGTCATCGTCAAAAGTATTAAGTGCTGGTTCATTGAACATATAATACGTCAACTTCTTTTCTTCTTTAGATATGCCAATTTCAATGTTTTTGTCGTCTGGTCTGATTTCATCAAATTGTTTCATTATTCCCGGCATTGGATCAATATTTATTCCTCTCCAACCCATTTTATAGAACTTATACGTATTAGAAAAACGCGTAGGATGATGTGAACCAATATCTATATAAAAACCAATGTGATCTGGTGAGAATAACCTACTAAGCAAAATATCTTCACCTTCCTGGGAGTATGAAGCATTCAAATCACGATTATGAGAATTAACTATATACTCCAATGTCTTCTGGGGAAGAAGTCTCTTGACTACATTGTGAAAAAAATCAGGATGCATAGTGATTCATTTATTTAAAGAAATAGTGACAATCCTATTCATAAATTAGTTGAGCTATTTCAATGTCCGGGTAATTGGCGTGTCCTTTAACCATATCAAGATCAACACTTGCATTACTTGAATCAAATTCGGCAGTATAGTACATGTAGTGCATATAAAAGAATTCGTAGATATCATCTAAGCTATACTTTTCAGGAAGACCAAATTCTCCTACATTATCAATAAAGCAATCGTATTCTAATAGACTATCAGGTTGATAAATAAACTGATATTGTTGATGAGGGTTATCTCCGGCAAGTACTACGGGTACACCGCAGGCAGCAAATTCATGTGCCACTGTGCCGTAAAATGTAAAAATCGCATCCGGATTTTTTTCCAATATGGCTTTATTACTAGTCTCCTTTGGGAGAAAACTAATATTCAGACTATTTGTGAATTTTCTTTCAAACTGTTGCAAAACATCATCATTGCCTGCCATGCCGTTTGGATGGGGTTTTACGTAGTACATTATGTGTTTATTCCTAGAAGCCTTATCGAGTAAATATTCTGTCCATTCGTAGAAATCACAAAAAAGTCCTGAACCAAATACATGAGGTGAATCAAAAAAACAATGCAGATAGATAACGCACCATTTCATAGTATCAGGTGGGTCAAAACTAAAATCACTATTCTCACTGAATGCAGACTTTTCCATGTAAGAAATTCCCTGGTCAATTTTTCCCTGCAACCTGGAGGTTAACAACTCTTTCGCAATTGCCTTTTTTTCGTTTTTATTTTCCTGATTGCTGAATAGACTCCGGTACAGATGGAAATTTTTCGTATGAAAAGGGTAACTCTGCGAAATTGATGTCAAAATATATTGGTTTGAGCCATACGAAATGACATCAATTCCATAACTGAGGGCAATTCTGGTTGGTATACCCCAGTGCAAATAGGTACAATAGGGAAGTACGATGAAATCAATTTTGTTCTTCTTAAAGAAATTGTCCCATTTCTCCGACAGGGTTAATCCATACGAATAAATGTCCCAAAAGTCATTGTCAAAATTAAGGGTGGGTTTGTCTCTGTACCTCAAATAAGTATCATAAATAAGGTCCCCAATTAATACATCGTGATAGTTAATATCTAAAACCTTTTCTTTCCGGTAAATATTTTCCTTAAGTGTGAGCGGTTTTATGAAGTTAGTGAATACAACATCTTTGCTTCGAAGTCCATAAATTCGGCAAATTTTACTCAAATAAAATCGATTATATAGTTGAAATAATCGTAATGAATGACCTAATCGACTCCCCTTAGTTGGAAGCTCAGAATCAATTGGAGTATGTACATAGAAGTATTTGACTTCAAATCCACGTTCCTGAGATATTTTTGAAGCTGTTGAAAGAATGGTTAACATGGT
>JAJCYL010000666.1 GCA_029262955.1 Cytophagales bacterium
CACGTTGATTTTACAGTAGAAGTTGAAAGATCGCTAAGGGTCTTGGATGGAGCGGTTGCTTTATTTTGTGCTGTTTCTGGCGTAGAGCCTCAGTCTGAGACCGTTTGGAGACAAGCTGATAAATATAAAGTTCCAAGGATCTGTTTCGTTAACAAAATGGACAGAGCTGGTGCTGACTTCTTTAATGTAGTGAATGAAATTAAAGAAAAACTAAAAGCGAAACCTGTGCCGATTCAGGTGCCAATAGGTGCCGAAGAAGGATTTAAAGGTGCTGTCGACCTGATTACCAATAAAGCAATCTATTGGAACGAGGATGATATGGGTATGACCTATAGGGTTGAAGAGATCCCTGAGGATCTTGTTGATATCGTGCTAGAGTGGAGACAGAAATTAGTTGAGAGCGTTGCTGAGTATGATGACGCTTTGTTAGAAAAGTTTTTCGATGACCCTGATTCTATTACTGAGGATGAAATGATGGCGGCTATTCGTAAGGCTGTGATCAACATAGATATGTTCCCGGTGATGTGCGGGTCAGCCTTTAAGAATAAAGGTGTACAGGCATTATTAGATGCAGTTTGTGCATACCTTCCTTCTCCATTGGATTTACCTCCAGTAACAGGTCTTAATCCGGATACCGATCAAGAGGAGCAGAGGCTGCCAGAAGTAGGAGAGCCTTTTAGTGCATTGGCATTTAAGATTGCGACAGATCCGTTTGTAGGGAGGCTTTGCTTCTTCAGGGTTTACTCGGGTAAGCTTAATGCAGGATCTTATGTGCACAACATGAGAACTGACAAGAAAGAAAGAATTTCTCGATTGATGCAAATGCACTCAAATAAGCAAAATGCTATTGACAGTGTAGAGGCAGGTGATATTTGTGCAGGCGTAGGTTTTAAAGATATCAAGACGGGCGATACCCTTGTTGACGAAAAGAACAAAATTGTTCTTGAGTCAATGACTTTCCCTGAACCAGTTATCGGTTATGCAATAGAGCCAAAAACTCAGGCTGATGTAGATAAATTAGGAATTGCCATTGGCAAACTACTAGAGGAAGATCCAACACTTCAGGTGAATACTAATCAGGAAACTGGTCAGACTGTCTTGAGGGGAATGGGAGAGCTTCACTTGGAAATTATCATTGATCGCCTGAAGAGAGAGTTCAAGGTAGAGATTAACCAGGGAGCTCCTCAAGTTGCCTATAAAGAAGCACTTACTACCATGGTTGACCATAAGGAAGTCTACAAAAAGCAGACTGGTGGTCGTGGTAAATTTGCTGATATTCTATTTGAATTGGGTCCGAAAGATGAGGACCACAAAGAAACTGGACTACAGTTTGTGAACAAGATCACTGGTGGTGTAATTCCTAAGGAATTTATTCCAGCCATTGAGAAAGGATTCAGGGAGAGTATGAAAAATGGTCCTTTGGCTGGATATCCAATTGAGGATATGAAGGTGAAGTTATATCATGGATCCTTCCATGATGTTGACTCTGATGCACTTTCGTTTGAATTGGCTGCAAGAATGGGCTTTAAAGCAGCAAGCAGTAAGAGCAAACCAATCCTTTTAGAACCAGTGATGTCAGTTGAAGTAATTTCACCCGACGAATATACAGGTCCGTTAACTGGTGACTTGAATAAGCGTCGTGGTATTATGAAGGGAATGGATACTAAAGGTGGTGCGCAGATTATCAAAGCAGATGTGCCGTTGTCTCAATTATTTGGATATGTGACGGACCTCAGAACAATTAGTTCTGGTAGAGCATCTGCGACTTTAACTTTCTCACATTACGCCCAGGTGCCACAGCACGTTGCTGAAGAAGTAATTGCTAACGTTAAAGGTCTGGCTACAGCTTAAATCTTAAGAAAATGACTCAGAAGATAAGAATAAAACTTAAGTCCTACGATCACAATTTAGTGGACAAGTCGAGTGAGAAAATTGTTAGAGCAGTGAAGACAACCGGTGCGATTGTGAGTGGACCAATTCCATTGCCAACTGTAAAGGAAAAATTTACTGTTTTAAGATCACCTCACGTTAACAAGAAATCAAGGGAGCAATTTCAACTGTGCACATACAAAAGGCTGGTAGATATCTATTCTAACAGTACCAAGACAGTTGACGCACTTATGAAGTTAGAGCTGCCTAGTGGGGTAGACGTAGAGATTAAAGTCTAAAAGACTCATAGTAATAGCAAAAAGAACCGATTTTGATCGGTTCTTTTTTTGTGTGTTATATAGTAAAGTTTTTGAAAAAGTCGGTTTGCAGATGAGTGACAAATTACTACCTTTGCAGTCCGTTTTTTTAGGAACGGAAAAGTTCAATTTTATTCACAAAGATTACACTCCGGAAAAATGTCTGGGATAATTGGAAAAAAGGTCGGAATGACCAGTATTTATGACGAGGACGGCAAGAGTATCGCCTGTACTGTCATTGAGGCTGGGCCTTGTGTCGTGACGCAAGTCAGAAACGACGGAACCGATGGGTACAGCGCAATTCAGTTGTCGTACGATGAGAAGAAGGAAAAGAATACTTCAAACGGTATGAAGGGTCATTTCCAGAAAGCCAAAACTACGCCCAAACGGAAAGTTGTGGAATTCAGAAATTTCCGAACTGAATTTGAAGGTCAGGTTGATCTGGGAAGCTCGATTACGGTTGACCAGGTTTTCGAAGAGAATGATTTTGTTGATGCCATTGGCACATCAAAAGGCAAAGGATTTCAAGGAGTTGTCAAAAGACATGGTTTTGCTGGTGTAGGCCAGGCAACGCATGGTCAGCACAACAGGCTTAGAGCTCCTGGCTCTATTGGTGGAGCTTCATATCCAGCAAGAGTATTCAAAGGCATGAGAATGGCAGGTAGAACTGGCGGCGATAGAGTGAAGGTGCTCAACTTGAGAGTGATGAAGATTGTTCCCGAAAAGAATTTAATAGTTGTAAGCGGAGCTATTCCTGGTTCAACTAATTCATATGTGATTTTAGAGAAATGAGCATGCACAATAATATACTGGTTGGCAGAAACTCGTTAGGAAGCGAATTCCATGATGCTTTTGAAATCGGTTATATATACATGAAATAGAAATGGAAATCGCAGTAGTAAATATTAATGGTGAAGATACGGGGCGCAAAGTGTCGCTGTCGGATAAAGTATTTGGTATCGAACCTAATGACCATGCTATCTATCTAGATGTTAAGCAGTATAGGGCACACGGCAGGCAGGGAACGCACAAAACAAAAGAAAGAGGAGAGATTACCGGTTCGAGGAGAAAGATTAAAAGACAGAAAGGTACTGGTACTGCGAGAGCTGGAGATATCAAAAACCCCATATTTAGAGGAGGTGGACGAATATTCGGCCCAAGACCAAGAAATTATAATGTTAGGCTCAATAAGAAATTGAAGGCTTTAGCAAGAAAGTCGGCCTTTTCATACAAAGCTAAGGAGAGTTCAATAGCAGTTTTGGAGGATTTTAGCTTTGAAGGGGCTAAAACTAAGGAATTTGTCAGCCTTTTGAACAAGCTCTCAATGCAGAATGAAAAGACTCTTTTTATTCTTAAGGAGAATGACAAAAACGTTTATTTATCAAGTAGAAACTTGCAGAGAACGCTGGTCACTACATGTGATGAATTGAATACTTATGACCTGATTAATGCTGAGAAGCTGGTAATTACTGAAGGGTCATTTGAAAGAATAGAAAATTTATTAGGCTAAGATGAGTGTACTAGTTAGACCTTTGATTACTGAAAAAGTCTCTTCTCTAAACGAGAATGGTAAGTACGGATTTGTGGTATCAAAAGGTGCCAACAAAGTCGAGATTAAGAATGAGGTTGAAAAGATGTATGGCGTCAATGTGGAGAAAGTATCTACAATGATACAGCCAGGTAAGTCCAAGAAGAGATACGCGAAATCACGCGTTGTCACAGGTTCTACCGCATCTTACAAAAAAGCTATTGTCACCCTTGCCGAAGGTGAAGTTATTGACTTCTATAGTGGCATTTAATTGAGAGAGCAATGGGCGTAAAAAAATTAAGACCAATCACCCCGGGACAGCGACATAGGATGGCGCCGGATTTTGCCGCTATTACTGAGTCAAAGCCTGAGAAGTCGTTGTTGAAGGGCCATCATCGCAGTGGTGGTAGAAATCACAAGGGTAAAATGACCGTTCGGAATATTGGTGGTGGTCATAAGAAGAAATTAAGAGAGATTGATTTCAAAAGAGAGAAATTTGATATTCCTGGTGTAGTAAAGTCAGTGGAGTACGATCCAAACCGATCTGCCCGCATTGCAAAGATTTACTATAAGGACGGGGAAAAGAGATACATAATTGCTCCTGAGGGCTTGAAAGTGGATCAGATAGTTCTTTCGGGGGAAAAGGCAGCACCTGAAGTTGGAAATACACTACCACTTAGTAAAATACCGGTAGGTACTATAGTACATAATATTGAATTGAAACCAGGTAAAGGTGGAGCGATGGCACGAAGTGCCGGCTCATACGCTCAGTTGGTAGCAAGAGAAGGAAAGCACGCAAGCTTAAAATTGCCTTCTGGTGAAATGAGAATGGTTTTGGTGACTTGTCTGGCTACGATTGGAACCGTTTCTAATTCTGATCATATGAGTATCAGACTTGGAAAAGCTGGAAGAAATAGGTGGTTAGGCAACCGACCTCGCGTAAGAGGTACTGCGATGAACCCTGTCGATCACCCAATGGGTGGTGGAGAAGGCCGTTCATCAGGTGGTCACCCACGTTCACGAAATGGTCTCTATTCAAAAGGACAGAAGACCAGATCTGTGAAGAAGTATTCGGATAAATTGATCATTAGTAGGAGAAAATAATTAATAGATGGCTAGGTCTTTAAAAAAGGGTCCATATATAGATTTCAGATTAGACAACAAAGTTGTTGCAATGACTGACTCTGGAAAGAAGTCTGTGATCAAAACTTGGTCGAGAAGATCAATGATATCACCTGATTTTGTTGGTCATACTTTTGCAGTGCATAACGGAAACAAGTTTATTCCTGTTTATGTGACAGAAAACATGGTTGGACACAAGCTTGGTGAATTTGCCCCAACAAGGAATTTCAGGGGTCATACAGGCAAAAAGGACAAAAGGTAAAAATGGAAGCATTAGCAAGATTACGGAATGTGCCCACTTCACCTCGAAAAATGAGGCTTGTAGTTGATCTGATTAGAGGAGAGAGGGTAAATAAGGCACTTACAGTTTTGAAATTCGAAGCAAATCAGGGAGCGGGTAAATTGGACAAACTGTTGCTATCGGCAATTGCTAACTGGCAGCTAAAAAACGAAGATGTCAAGCTCGAAGACGCTGATTTATATGTAAAAGAAATTTTTGTTGACTGCGGCCGGATGCTGAAAAGGATCAGACCCGCTCCTCAGGGAAGAGCACATAGAATAAGAAAGAGATCAAATCATGTCACCATGGTAGTTGACAATATGAATGCTATTGCTCCTGAAGCTGAAGCAACTGTTACTGAAGATAAAACTGAAGAAAAGTCTTAAAAATGGGTCAGAAAGTAAATCCGGTAGGGTTCAGATTAGGAGTCGTTAAAGGTTGGGATTCCAATTGGTACGGCGGAAAAACATTTCCAGATAAACTGGTTGAAGATCATAAGATTAGAAACTATG
>JAJCYL010000667.1 GCA_029262955.1 Cytophagales bacterium
TGACTGTCACAGGTAAGTCCACCTAAATTCACTTTATGAAATTGGCTACCCCAACCATTAATGGCCAATAGAATGAATTTGTGATTGAGTCCCCAGCTATCTGGTAATTGTGTGATGAAAGACCCATCAATCATATACCAAAGCTCCTTGTCATTTTGTAATTTTTGATCTAGTACAGAATATATAACTGCCCCGCTCTCTCCCACGGTATAACTGCCGAATTCTGTTATTATATTGGGCACCTTGACATGATTTTTGTCGCAAATCCATTTAATGTTAGCTACAATTTCATTGACCATATATTGGTAATCAAATTGGAAACTGAGTGAGTTTTTGATAGGAAACCCGCCACCTATATCAATACTATCCAGTTCAGGACAAACTTTTTTTAAATCGCAATAAGTGTGCATAAAACGACTCAGTTCACTCCAATAATAGGCGGTATCTTTTATTCCTGAATGAATAAAGAAGTGAAGCATTTTAAGCTGAGCACGATTGCTTGGTTTAATTTTATTTACATAGAAGTTAGAAACGTCATTATATCGAAGTCCTAATCTGGAGGTATAGAATTCGAAGTTCGGAGCTTCATCGGAGGCAATTCTTAAGCCCAATTGATACGGGATTTTGATGTTCCCCTCGTAAAACTCAAATTCTTTCATGTTATCAATCACCGGTATGCAATTCCGGAATCCATCATTAATGATCTCTGCAATGTACTGGGTGTATTGAGGCCTCTTGAAACCATTGCAAATAATCACCATATCCTTTTTAACTTTCCCTTCATTCACCAGTGATCTGATCATTGCAATATCAAAAGCTGAGGAAGTTTCAAGGTAAATATTGTTCTTTAATGCTTCTTCGAGAATGAAATGGAAATGAGAGGATTTAGTACAGTAAGCGTAGGAATAATTGCCCTTATAGTTTTGCTTCTCAATAGCCTTATTAAAGTATTGTCTTGCCTTTTCTATATTTTCACTGACCTTGGGTAGATACGTCATTTTTAGAGGGGTACCATATTTTTCAATAATGTCCACTAAACTGATGCCGTGGAAGAGCAATTCCTTCGAATTCACCTGAAATTCATCAGTTGGGAAATCAAATGTTTGTTCGATTAAATCTTTGTAAGTCTTCATCTAAAATACTCTGCATGATTAAACATCAGTTATTCATTTATTCACTTCAAAATGTTAATATTTCAACTATATGACGAAGAAGAGATGAAAAGTCACTGAATTTTGATTAGGAAAATCAAGACATTTTAAACAAAATAAAAGTATAACTCAAAGAAGAGGTACTATTAAATTTTGTCCCTGGTAAAAGTAATTTTTGAGATTAGAGTTGAGAACAAGATGCATTAATTCTCTACTTTTGCACTCTTGTTCTTTACATAGTTACTTTAGACTTTTTGTCTCACTAATTTTCTTAATCAGTTTGGCCTATGGATGTTATATCAAATTCTGGCGATGTTGAAAGAATAAAAAGGCCGGTGTCATCTATACTGGTTTCTCAAAATCAACCTGAAGATGCTGACTCCCAATATTATAGGCTAGCAGATAAATACAACCTCAAAATTGATTTCAGGCCTTTTATCGAAGTGGAGCCTGTTGATATAAAAGAGTTTCGCACCCAAAAAGTGGATATTCTAAACCATTCAGCCGTGATCTTCACTAGCCGACACGCGGTAGACCATTTCTTTAAACTTACCCGGGAGCTTAGATTGGATATACCCACTGACATGAAGTACTTCAGTATTTCAGAGCAGACTGCTAATTACATTCAGAAATATATTGTAGCCAGAAAGAGGAAAATGTTTTCGGGAGCCCGTACTGCGACTGATTTAATTGAAGTATTAAAGAAACATCAAGAGGAAAGATTTTTATTGCCTTGTTCTAATGTTCGTTCCGGGGAAATTCCTGATTTTCTTAAAGCTAATGGCTATGAATATTCTGATGCGGTAATCTATAAAACTGTGGCAAGCGACTTATCAGACCTGGCAGAAGTGAATTATGACATGATTGCTTTTTTCAGCCCTTCTGACATCAATAGTCTCTATGTTAATTTTCCTGATTTTATTCAGAATAATACACGGATTGCTGGCTTTGGGCTTTCAACCGCAAAGGCTATTATAGATCGGGGATTGATACTTGATATTGAAGCTCCGTTACCGCTGGCGCCGTCAATGGTTGGTGCATTAGAATTTTACATAAGGGAAGGTCGAAGTTAGAACGGAAATAGGTTGATTCCCTGTATTTAATTTGATGGAATCTAAAGAAATGGATTATCAACTGGCTATCGAAAAGGTATATTCCCAAATATCCTGCGCAGAAAACATTGGCGAAGTTGCTACTTATATTCCGGAGCTTGGATGCGTGGATCCAGCAAAGTTTGGAGTATCCCTTACAACACTAAAAAATGAGTCGTTCGGTATTGGTGATTGTCAGGAAAAGATTTCCATTCAAAGCATCGCAAAAGTGTTGTCCTTAACCCTGGCCTATAATATAAAGGGACAAGAATTGTGGAAGAGGGTAGGTGTGGAGCCATCTGGGACGCCTTTTAACTCGCTTGTGCAGCTGGAATATGATCAGGGAATTCCCAGGAATCCTCTGATTAATGCGGGAGCAATTGTAATTTGTGACATTCTTCTTTCAAACTTAAAAGACCCGGAGCATGAGTTGATCTCCTTTGTAAGAGAGGTCTCACAAGTGAATGAAATCAGTTACAACAAAAGCATTGCCCGATCAGAAAAATCTGTTGGATATCGTAATAGGGCTTTGATAAACCTTATGAAGTCCTTTGGCAATATCAAAAATGATATTAATCAGGTATTGGACTTTTATTTCATCCTTTGCTCAATAGAAATGACCTGCCAGGAGCTGTCCCGGACCTTTCTTTACCTGGCCAGTGACGGTGTTGATCCAATTTCCGGGAAGAAAATCCTCAGTTTAAGTAGAAGCAAAAGAATTAATGCTATCATGCAGACTTGTGGCTTTTATGACGAGGCTGGAGAATTTTCATTTCGAGTGGGATTGCCTGGTAAAAGTGGCGTAGGTGGAGGAATAATGGCGGTACATCCTGAGCGATTTTGCATTGCTGTCTGGAGCCCAAAGCTTAATAAGAAAGGTAATTCATACAAAGGAATGAAATTCCTGGAACAGTTTACTACGGAAACAGGGCTCTCTGTATTTTAGAAATTAGGCAGAATTCTTTATCTCGAAATAATGTTTTGAGACAAAAGCTCTTTAAACAATCGTTTACCGTATTTCGAGGTGACGGAGTTGAGATCTTGAGGATCAAATATTTCTGACCTCCCTGACCAAACCAACGTTCCGCCTTTCAATTCATAGAAATTGGTTTCTATAAAATAACGGGAGAATTCTGAGAAATAGCCCTTTTTATAAACTGCCCCATAGGTTTGATAGTAATATGTTCTAAAGCGATCGTAGTAAACCATTGGTTCATAAACCACCTTTTGCTTTACATATCTTTCTGCTGTAATATCGATCAGTGCCACTGTAAGGATTCCATCAAAACCCTGATCCCTTAATCTTGATTTAAATCGTTCAATGTCATCAAGGGGTTTACCCAATTCGGGTGGAAACATAGACATGCCATTCGTAGCCGAAATATTTTTCTTACCCGCCTGAATGACCACATCTTCCTCCACATCGCTACGAATACTGACGTTGTTTATCAATCCCATGACCATAATTTTCTTGAACTCACGATCATATTCCTGGTTAGCACTCCACATCCTCATTAACCCATCGGGTGCACATCCAAAAAGAAAGGTTATGAGTATCAAAATGAACGGATTTTTCATACTGGAAATTAGGTGGTTTACTTTTTGTTTAAGACTGGGTGAGTTTCCCGAGCTCACACTTTAAATAATATAATTCCTCGTGCAACGAATAGTTTGATAACACCATATGTTGCCAGTTTGGTGATGGAAGTTAGGCCAAAGTTTCAACATCAATAGATAGCATTTTCTTTGTTAATAAAACCCAAAACGGACTAATAAATATTGTAATTGAAATAACGATTATAGTAAGCTGATAGCTAAATGTAGTAATGATGTCTGAATGATACCCAAGAGAGGCCAAAACGAAACTAAATTCTCCGACTTGCGCTAATAATGAACCGCCGTATATACTTTCTCGCCACGTATTTCCCAGAAAGCGGAGAGATAATGCATTAATACCGTGATTGCTGATGTAAACACCCAGGACTAAAATGGCGATTATGCTCCAATTTGCTACTAAGAAGTCAATGTCAATCAGCATTCCTACTGAAAGGAAGAAAACTGAAATTAAAATCACTCTAAAGGAATGGAGGCTATTGTGTAACCATTTTGTAGAGGGAGATGCATGCACAAATAAACCGGCTACAAATGCACCTAATCCTGCGGATAATTCGAATAATGACGTCAATAAGGCCAATCCAAAACAAACGATTAGACTGGCAAAAACCTGTAATTCATGCTCGTCTTTTAGTTGCTTACCAAAGGGTAAATCGATAGTTTTTTTCCGCAATAGGTAAAAAAGGAATGACATGATCATTATGCCTCCAATGACTTGAAGGATAATAGATTCAAACTGAACGCCGTCCCCACTAAAAAAAGACATTATGATAATCATAGGAACGATCATGATATCCTGGGTGAGTAAAATACTGACTACATTTTGGCCAATTTGTGTCTTATTGATACGATTGTCTTCGATTAGTTTGATGACCACGGCAGAGCTACTAAGAGAAATTATAAAGCCAAGTAGAAGTGTTCTCTTAATGGACCAATCCAGAAAACCCCCTATAACGAGAATGATCAAAATACTGAATAATATTTGCAAACCAGTACCAAACAGTGCGATCCTCCATTTGCTGATAAAATCCCGAAGGGATATTTCCATCCCGATAAAAAACATGAGGATCACTAACCCTAATTCACCTACAATTTCAGCAGTTTCATAGTTGGTAACCAATTCAAACCCGGATGGACCAAGAATTACGCCAGTCAGAATATAGGCTATGATGTAAGGTTGATTTACTTTTTTTAGAAGGAGGCCAATCAGTAAAATCAGACCACTCACCCCAAGCAATAAGTTCAATTCATGACCAACTGCACTTAGTAGAATCATGCCATTATCCAATATCTTCACCCTTTTTTAACAGGCCGGCTTCTATAAGTTTCTTGATGGCAATCTCTGTCATTTCACTTTTGAATTTGAATTCATCTCTGATATCGTATACATAAGCTTTTATCTTCATCTTAAGCAGTGATTTCCGGTCTTTATACTCATTAGCAAATACGATCGTTATGGGTTTATTCAGGTAAATATATCTTGAAACCTGTGCTGCTTGTGTGGCTATTTTCCTGGCCTCAATAGTATCAACATCAACCGGCAAATACACTTCAGCTACTACCTGACAGTTTGTTTCTCCTGTATTCGAATTGGAAACGGAGGTATTCATGATCTCGCTGTTGGGAATGGAAACAACACTGTCGTCGGGTGTAACAATGCGAGTTGATCTTAAGCCAATTTCAATTACCTCACCATAATGACTACCCACTTCAATCTTATCACCTGATTGAAATGGTCTGTCAAAAAGTATCATTATGCCTCCAAAGATATTTTTAAGGATATCCTGTGAGGCGAAACCAACAGCCACTCCAATTGAGGCAGAAAATGCCAATAGGGTGGCGGCGGGTGGCTGGAAAATACCGGCTACGACTATGAATATCAGAACCACCCAGCCAAGTATTTTTACTACAGGAATCAGACTCTTTACCGTAATTCGATACTTGGTACTCCGCTCTGCCAATAGTTCCAACGCCCTGTTGGTAAGTCTAATTATGAAGTATCCAACGACCAGAAAGACGAAAGCCCAGAATATTTTAGTGAAAGAAATGAACTCAGAGATTGCGGGTGGACCAATACCTCTCTTTGCCGAGTTTACCTCACCTGGAATGCCCAACATTTTCCTGCTCTGATTGTTTATTTGATCAACTAATTCCTGAGAATTTGTTGCTGCAATGGAGTCGGGGGTACTGATGCTCACAATAGAATCTACCTGACTGAACAAATTCAATGCAGATTGCAAGAAGAAAATAAACACCAGTAATTTCTTCATATTTAATGGATTAAATTTTTATTCCTTAAGAGGCCAATAGTATTTCTGTAAACTATAGGATTAACCATGAAAACTTCCTTTTTAAAGACAATACCATCTTCAAGCAGTGCCAAAAGGGTCATTTTACTAGTAGTCAACGTAATATTCAGCACTTCTGACAATTGGTTTTCAGTTAGACCATCATGTAAGATAAGTGCGTGAAGTACATAGATTTTATCCATAGAAAGTACTGTCAAAAAATTTAGATCTGGTCTTATAAATGAACCAATTGTAATTGTACTTTGATCTACTTTTCTGGTAGATAACAACCAAAAAAGTAATGCCATACTCACGTTGCTTTCCGCAAACCCATTGAGATCGGAAAAGAATTGTTTCTTGAGATACAGTTGCTGGTCATCTTCTGTTAATAATCTAAACTTCTTGTCATCCAATTGTTTGGAGCTTGGTTCAAAGACGATATCAAAACCACTTATTTTATTTCTTTTCCAAATGATGTTTACGATCTGTTCATCAGTAAACTTGCCAAGCCTAATGTTATAACTGAAATACTCCTGAACATTAATTGTTTTGTTCAAATATTCCCAGGAATATAAGGTAGCAGATATGACCCAAAAGACTTTTTGATTGGTCCTTGTTATTAACTGCAATACAGCTTCCATAGCACCGAAGCCATTCACTTTTTTCAAGTAAAGGTTCTGTAAATCCTCAAGAATTATCACCCGCTGTTGACCAGTATTAAAAACGTCTATTAGTTCTTCAAGAGTTTCAAAGGACGAATTATCTATAATTTTCTTTATTAATTCCAGTAACTCCTCTTGTGAATTGATACTTTCTTCAATGGTAAACCGGGATACAGGATGATTAAATTTCACCTCTTTAATGACATAGTTGAGAAAGGTGCTCAATCCACCCCACTTTTCACCGACAACTGCTGTTCCAGCAAATCTCCCTCTTTTCCAGTTCTCAAATGCTCCGAGAAATTGTTCAAATTCTTGTTTTCTTCCCTCAAATAATTCAAGATCTTCGAGCGGTTCTATTTGATAGAGTTTTTGATAGATAAGTGGTAGTTTGTCAATAGCCAATTGGGATTCAATAAGAAAGTCAGAAACCTGCTTAGTAATCAGCGGCTTGCTTGCAGTCAGTATGAACTTCTCTCCAACTCTTTTGACGAAATGGACTATCCTGTCTTTGACATTTTTGGACTTGGTAAATAATAGAGCTCTTCTATTCTTAATCTTTTCCGTGAGTTGCTTTTTTACTTCTGTTGCTCGTTTTTCAGCTTTGGCTTTTGTAATTCTCAATCTTAATTGACGTACATTTTCATTGACCGTCAATTCCATAATATCCTTACAAAACAGATCTACTCCCAGTGAAAGCAGTTCACTATTTTTTGATATTGAAAGGTCTAATTGTTCTTTAGTTTCCGTAAGCCGATTCGAAGCCCTGTCAAGACCCTCAATAGCTATTTTAAGCGCCTCTTCATTACTCTTTCCTTCGTCCTCAATGGCCGAGATAGCAGAAGACAGGCTAAATGTAACAATATGGTCAAGATCAGTCGTATTAGCTGTTGTAGCTTCCAATGAGGCAAATAACTCTTTTTTGGCCTTAATGAGTTTTTCCTGAAGGGCCGCAAGCATTTCAAAAGCTATTAATTCGTAGGGCGATATCTTATATAACTCATCAGTACTGAGGGGTTCATCATAGGTACTCTTCTTTACAATAACATGTTCATCTGAAAGCTTCTCAACGTTTTTGCAAATGACCACTTCCAATTTATCTATTAGGTTGATCACCAGATTGCCGGACAGCTTATCGCATAGCTTGGGGACCAGTTCCAAGTCTAGCTTTTTACCCGCCTGATAATTGACTCTTTTTAATTCCTTTTGAAGTGAGTTACCAGCGGATGACAGTGAATGGGAGGAGGTCTCGATAAACTCCCTAATTTCTCTAATCTCAGGATTAATATGCTCGCCAAGTTTACTGATTTGTGCAGATTGAAATCGTTTAAGTTCAGCTAATGTTTCATGTTTCAGTACATGAATATCCAAATCTGATCGCCATTCTTCGAATAGTGCATAAATCGTATTATTCCAGCCAAGATTGTTTTTGGACCATGTTGAGTTTGCCTGGGCAATCGTTTTCTCGACATTCCGATCGGATAGATGTGAATTAGAATATTCAAGAGTACCTGCTTTTTCGAAATGGTCCAGGTAAGCCTCCATACGAGACTTCAGAATCTCATCTATCTCAACAGAAATATCTTTTATAAAAGTGGTTTTAAAAGAATCT
>JAJCYL010000668.1 GCA_029262955.1 Cytophagales bacterium
CTTTAACCCAGTCTTTTGTGCCCAGTCAACCATCGGAATCAGATCTAAAAACTCACCAACTCCAAAACTTGATACAGTTCTAAGGGCAAATACTGGCAGAGCCACTCCGGCACCCCGCCAATCTCCCTTGGGATGTCTGAAATATTCATCGTTCACATGCGTATTCTCCTCAGAATCTACTGTCAGGTATCGTCCCTCTCCAGATTCAAAGCCCGTGATTTTTTTGGTTAACTTATCATAGAGCCCGTACTTATACTCTATTTCATATGTACCCTTAGGAAAATTCAGACCTACCTGCCAATACGGATATTCGCTTCCATCTAGTAGAACTGCCTCTTTTTCATTCCATTCTCCTAATTCCTTTGCACTTCCCAAAACACACAATTGTTCATCTGGGCCAATATGAGGTGCTCGAAGTTTTAACACCACACTGTTTCCCAGTGCTAAGACGGGCTTCTTGGCAGTTTTACATTGTGCAAAAAAGGATTTTTTAAATGGTGAAGTATATAAAAGATTCTGACTGTGATGATTCGATCTCCAGTTATCCTTTATTCTAACATCCCCTACAATACTAATGATGCGATTCTCTCCGAATTCCCATTCTACTTTTTTATCCTTATGCCTAATAAAATATTTATACTCCAGAGATAATGAATTATCGAATTGCATCTCAAATTCCCAATGTCCATTTCCCCTGGATACCATTTGCAAAGCCTTTTGTGCTTCCCATTTACCAAGAATAGCGGGTGATCCACAAACGAATAATTGTTCACCCCAATCGGTATTATAGTGTATATGAAACTTCGCTAGCATGCTGTTTAAAGGATTGGGTCAAATTGAATAGTACTTTTAATCAGCCCTGAAATTATCAAACATTACAAAATAAAAGGCACTAAATCTTATTAGCAGGGCTCTCCACCTCAACAGAACTTCCCAATTATTAGTTTATGAACATTTCAATCGATTGTGGAAACACAATATTTATAAAATTATTTTCTTCCTTCTCATTACCTTTTAAGATTCAAAGTGACTCTTCTATGAAAATCAGTAAGAAAAAAGATTTTATTCCAATAAGTCAGAAACTCTGGCAGTACCTCGAACAATACAATCGAAAAAAGAAATTGCCTATCAAATACAAGGAACTATTTCGATACCAGGAGTCATTTCCTGTACTGGACAAAAATGGACAGGACACACTTTGGGATTCGCTGATTTATAGCCAATCACATGAAAAAGAGCTTAAAGAAAATCTTGCCATTTTGTATGCTTTGCTCAAGACCGAGAGTCACATTGAGATTGTTGAGCACCTTGAAGCTGAACGAATAGACTATTGCAACTTTGGCAACTCCCACCCTTTTAGGGTGAAGATAGTCAACCTGCTGAATGACAATTATGACTACATGTATATAAAGACACCCGATGCTTCAAGGGTTTATGGGCTGGAACTTGAACATTTACTGTCACCCAATTATATCAGTTACCTGGTGGACGAAGATACATTAGTTGAAGAGCACATCGCAGGTATTCCGGGAGATCAGTTTATTAAGGACTATTTTTCATTCCCAAATTTCAATAAAGTAAGATTTGCCAAAGAATTTATCAAGTTTAACGAAAGATGTTTTGTGAGGCTGCTCGGGGATATGCGGTCATACAATTTCGTTGTTGAAGTCACACCGGATTTTGAGGACGAGCAGTATCGTATTCGAGCCATTGATTTTGATCAGCAATCTTATGAGGGAAATAAGAGCGTCTATCTCCCTCAGTATTTCAAGGAAAACAATTCTATTATTAAAATGGGAATGGAGTTCATCAACGTTGACACTACCAAGCAATACCAATTTGAGGAGCGAACCCTGATTGCCAGGAGGCTCAACATTCAGTCAGAGCGCTTACATTATCTACTTGATTGTATGCGTAAGGATCAAATATCAAGACAGGGAAAAGTCGAAGAACTCAAAAAAGAGCTAAACAATTATTTACATACCAAGGAATTCCACGATTGCAAAAATATGGGAGACATCCTGGAAGTGAACCTCCGACTGATGCTGTCAGACCATATAAGAAAACTGGAGGTTTAATCTGCAATTTAACCGACCCTCAGTTAGTGCTTTGATCAAAGAGAATCTCTATTTATATTTCGGAGGAGTTAAAGAAAGAGTGGTTTGGGGGCAGGTTGTCGAAATTCGACAAAACTTTAAATGTATATAGTTACGAGAATATTACACCTGCAACAATCACAGAATATAAATGCAAATGTCATGCATCTGACAGACACTGGTTGTCTAAGTATCTTTCTTTGCGCCCGATTTGAAATCAAATCGAATCAAAATACGTTAAACAAAAGGAAACTAAGTTTAGTTTAGTTAAAAAATAAGAGAGAAAATAACAATATGAGACAACTTAAGATTTCGCAAAACATCACCAACAGGGAGAGTCAATCGTTAGAAAAATACTTTAATGACGTAAATAAAGTAGATCTTCTAACTGTTGATGAGGAGGTCGATTTGGCCAAGAGAATTAGAGAAGGTGATCAGCAAGCTCTTGAGAAGTTGGTGAAAGCCAATTTGAGATTCGTTGTTTCTGTTGCAAAACAATATCAAAATAGAAGTTTATCTCTCAACGACCTTATTAACGAAGGAAATCTCGGCTTGATTAAAGCAGCACAAAAATTTGATCATACCCGGGGATTTAAATTTATTAGTTATGCTGTCTGGTGGATTCGTCAATCAATCATGCAGGCTTTAGCGGAACAATCAAGATTAATCCGACTGCCCCTTAACCGCGTCGGTTCGATCAATAAAATCAATCAGGCAGCCTCGATGTTGGAACAGGAACTGGAAAGGGTACCAACTGAGCAGGAATTAGCTGACTATCTTGGGCTTGATGTTTCAGAAATTAAGAGTGCTCTTGATTCAGTTACGCGGCAGGTGTCAGTTGACGCTCCTTTCGGTGATGATGACAGTGGATCTCTACTGGATGTCCTGGAAGATAAGAATGTCAGGGGTACCGATATGGACCTTACTTATAGTGCCTCACTAAGAGTTGAGGTTGAAAGGTCACTGTCTCGGCTCTCTGAAAGGGAACGACAAGTAATCAAGATGTTTTTTGGCATCGGCTGTAAAGAAGCTTTGTCTTTGGAACAGATTGGAGAAATTTTAGATCTAAGTACTGAACGAGTTCGTCAAATCAAGGAGAAAGCACTCTCGAGATTGAGAATGAGTTCTAAAAATAGCTTGCTAGCTGAGTACCTCGGCTAAGCACAACAATGATTTTTAAAACCCCGCAAAAGCGGGGTTTTTTTATGACTTAAAAGGTGCACTCTTTCAATAACCACTTAACAGTTAACATAATTTAACAAAAGCAAAAAATGGGCTCTTGAATATTTCAATCTCTCTTCTTAAAATTGCAACCGAAAATTTCGAGACAGGCTGCTATCTGAATATTTCTAACTACAAATACTGACCCGAATATGTCTATTATCGTAGAGAATCTAACCAAAACTTACGGTCATCAAAAAGCTGTAAATGATATCTCATTTGAAGTGAAAACTGGAGAAGTTGTAGGTTTCCTCGGGCCAAATGGTGCAGGTAAGAGTACTACCATGAAGATGATCACCTGTTATATGGCCCCAACAAGTGGAGATGTAAGGCTTGATGAACATTCTATACACAATGATTCACAGGACATCAAAAAGAAGATTGGCTATTTACCGGAAAACAACCCCCTATACACCGACATGCCAATTATAGATTACCTACGGTTTTGTGCTGAAGTACAAGGTGTAGCAAAATCCAACGTGTCAGAACGCATTGGTAAAATGGTAGATCTATGTGGTCTTGAAGTTGAAAGACACAAAAGAATTGGAGAACTCTCAAAGGGTTATCGACAGCGAGTTGGCCTTGCACAGGCAATGATCCATGATCCTGAAGTGTTGATACTCGATGAACCAACAACAGGTCTCGACCCCAACCAGATTATTGAGATAAGAAAACTAATTAAGGAGCTCGGCAAAGAAAAAACGGTTATACTGAGTTCTCATATCTTATCTGAAGTTGAAGCTACTTGTGATCGGATATTAATCATCAACAGAGGTCGGATCGTAGCAGATGGATCATCTGAAACTTTGAGACATCAAGCACAAGGTCAGGAGTTGCTGACAGTTCAAATTGAAGCTAATAAACCTTCCGACGTTGAAAAGGAACTTCTTCAATTGTCAACTGTTGCCACTGTGAGTGGAATAGAAGGCCGTGATGGGTTTTTTCAGGTACAGAGCAAACCTGAGACATCTTCCAGAAAATCAGTTTTTGACTTGTGTGTAAAAAAGAAGTGGTACCTCATGGAAATGACGGGAATTGAAACCCAACTTGAGGATGTGTTTAGAGAGCTAACCAATTAAATCAAAATAGAGCTATGAGCAAGATATGGACAATCTGTAAAAGGGAATTATCCTCTTATTTTGATTCTTTGATCGCCTATGTGATGATCATTGTATTTCTTGGCCTAAGTGGTTTTTTCACCTGGTTGTATGGAAATACAGTATTCTTAATTGGCCAGGCAGATTTGGGTGTGTTCTTTGGCATTTCATACTGGACTTTATTCTTCTTCATACCAGCTATTACGATGAGGAGCCTGGCGGAAGAAACACGCTCAGGCACCATCGAACTGCTGAGTACTAAAGCTGTTACCGATTGGCAAATTGTTGTAGGAAAATTTTTGGCGGCATTAATCTTAGTCGGAATCGCCCTTGTCTGTACAGTCCCATATTATATAACTGTAAGCACCCTGGGAGATATAGATCATGGTGCCATTTGGGGTGGCTATTTCGGGCTTCTGTTGTTATCTGCAGGTTACATTAGTATCGGCATTTTCTCAAGTAGTACAACGAATAATCAAATTGTCTCGTTTTTAATGGCCCTTTTTATTGGCATGTTCTTCCAGATCTTGTTTGACATCCTTTCTTCAAGCTTTACCGGACCAATTGGCACTTTCTTCAATTTTATGAGTATTAGAACTCACTTTGAATCTATCTCACGAGGAGTGTTTGACTCTAGGGATTTTATATTCTTCCTGTCCATAATATTTATTGGATTGACCTTGGCTCAGACCATGCTTTCCAGAAGAAACTGGCAATCATAAAAGATATCGCAAAGACATGAAACGGAATTCCATAATCATACAGCTGTTCATATTCATTGCCATTGTTGCAGTGCTTAATCTAATATCTAATAAGTTGTTTTTCAGACTTGACTTCACTGCTGACGGTAGATACACCCTCAGCAATGCCACCAAGAATGTGCTGAACGACCTGGATGATGTAGTGACAATAAAAGCCTATTTTTCGGAAGATCTACCTACTCAGTTGCTGAGCAATCGCAAGGATTTTCTCGATATGTTAATTGAGTATGAAAATCGCAGTGACGGCAATCTTGTATATGAGTTTGTTAATCCCAATGAAACCGAAGAAACTGAAGGTGAGGCCCAGCAGGCTGGCATCAGTCCGGTAGTTATCAATGTAACAGAAAGAGATCAGGTTCAGCAAATGCGTGCCTACATGGGTGCTAT
>JAJCYL010000669.1 GCA_029262955.1 Cytophagales bacterium
TTATCACTCCTTATTGGCCTCGCTATTTTGTTGGTTGTTGTACCGCTGATCAATCAACAACTGGGTACAAACCTTGATTTGTCCTTATTGATTACACCGAAGATCATAATAATTGTTATCGGCCTTTTGGTTTTCACTGGAGTGCTAAGCGGTGCTTACCCTGCATTTTATCTGTCATCTTTTTCGCCCGTAAATGCAATCAAAGGTGGAGCTGCAAGCAGTGCCGGAAAGGTCTGGATACGTCGTGCATTGGTAACGATCCAATTCTCCGTCTCGATATTCATGTTGATTAGTACTATGATCATCTACGATCAAATGCAGTTTGTCCGAAGCAGGGATTTGGGGTTTGATCAGCAACATATCATTACATTCGGTATGACTGGGGTGGCCAGACCGAAATGGAAATTGATTCGTAGTCGTTTAATGCAAAGCCCTGGGGTGCTTAAGGTTGGGACGGCTTCCACTGTCCCGGGAAGAGGATACCCTAAAAATATGATGTCTATAGAACAGAATGATGGTGCCATGGGCGATTATGGCGTTAATTTTATAATGGTAGACTTTGAGTATTTCAATACCTTTGATATTAAAATTGTTCAAGGGCGAGATTTTTCTTACGATTTTGCCACAGATTCAACTACCTCGGTGATCGTCAATGAAGCGATGGCTAAACGGCTGGCATGGGACAATCCGATAGGAAAAAAATTCAATTGGGGAGATGGTACAATACGCCGTGTAATTGGTGTTGTCAAAGACTTCCATCATCAATCACTCCATAATCCCATTGAGCCAATTGCCTTTTTCCCAAGGTTCAATAATGGTAGAGCGATTATCAAAGTTGGTGGAACAATTACTGAAACATTGAAATATGTAGAAGCAACATGGAATGAGTTTTTGCCAAACATACCATTGGAGTACACATTCATCGACCAAAGTTTCCTCGAAGCATATGAGGAAGATCAACTGAGAGGTATATTATTCTTGGGGTTTGCTATCCTAATGATTGTGGTGACTAATTTAGGCCTACTCGGACTCTCCTCATTCATTGCTGAACAACGGAAAAAAGAAATTAGCATTAGAAAAATTTTAGGAGCAGAAGTCAGAGGGCTCATCACTTTACAGGTAAAGGCCTTTGTGTGGTTGGTACTAATTGGAGCGTTACCAGCCTTTTTCATTGGTAACATGACTATGAGTACATGGTTGCAATCTTTCGAATATAGAGTTAATGTAAATTTTGAATTATATGCTATTGTTCTGCTTATCGTACTGCTTATTACTGTACTTGTGACTGGTTATCATGCTTATAGGGCTGCGGTTACCAATCCAGCAGAGAACTTAAAATACGAATAGTCCTTTCTGAGTGGCCTCGCTATGATCGGTTATAATAAAACAGTCGTTTTTGTTTACTAGCGATCTTATTTTGTTCATGAATAGCTTCCTTACCAATTTTACTCACAAAAGCTTATTTGAGCCAATAACTACTTATGTTTTGGTAGAACCAGGCGTCAGCTAAACACAAGTCATCAGCTAAATTTTGTTGTACATACGGTGTACTGAGAAAGATAAAAGCCCTTTTTGTTTAACCATTGTTTAACCCTTAAATGAAAAAAGGCAGCTACTTTTACGTAACTGCCTGATTATCAGAGTAGCGGGGACAGGACTTGAACCTGTGACCTTCGGGTTATGAGCCCGACGAGCTACCAACTGCTCCACCCCGCGATGTTACCAACCGCGGACAATGCCCGCGATGTTACCAACCAAGGACATCTTCCTTGATATAAATGGGAGTGCAAAGTTAGAAGCTACTGTCCAAAAACCAATACCTTTGTCTTCATTCTATCATTAATTTTGATTTAAATCTCTGAATGTCCTCCTTAGATCATAAAGCTGGATTCGTAAGCATCATTGGTAAGCCCAATGTGGGCAAGTCCACCCTGATGAATGCCCTCATCGGCCAGAAACTGTCCATAACCACAGCCAAAGCTCAAACTACCAGACATCGTATTTTCGGCATTCTCACCGGGGAAGATTTCCAAATTGTTTATTCCGATACTCCTGGCATTATTGATCCTCAGTATCAACTGCAGAAGTCGATGATGAATTTTGTTTTCGAATCTCTCCAGGATGCGGATATCATTATGCTGGTCGTAGATCCCTTCGATGAACCTGATGACAACCAAATTCTTGACCTTTTTACCAGGTCAACTGCCTCAAAAATTCTGGTGCTTAACAAAATAGACCTCTCACATCAGGAAAAGATCGAGAACCGCATCTCAAACTGGTCGAAAAAAATCGAATGGCAGGAAATCATTCCAGTCTCAGCATTAAACAAATTCAATCTCGACAAGATACTTGAAACAATTCTCAAATTGACTCCAGTCCATCCAGCCTATTTCCCTGAAGGTGAGTTGTCTGATAAAACGGAGCGATTCTTCGCCTCTGAAACTATCCGGGAAAAGATTTTCCTAAACTACAAAAAAGAAGTGCCCTACAGCACCGAGGTGAAGATTGATGAGTTTAAGGAAGAGGAAGATATCATTCGAATAAGGGCTATTATTTATGTCGAACGAGACAGTCAAAAAGGAATTATCATAGGTAAAGGAGGAGCGTCTCTCAAGAAAGTAGGTACGGAAGCGCGAAAGGACCTGGAGGAGTTTTTAGAGAAGAAGGTGTTTCTGGAGACGCATGTGAAGGTGGAGAAGGATTGGAGGAAGATGGATTTGAAGTTGAAGCGTTTTGGTTACTAGACCCAGTTAACATTGATTAAATGCCTTCAAGCCAGGCAGGCTCTTCATTTTTGGCTTGACCCAAAAACGAAGCAAAAAAGTCAAGGCTATGAATTAATTTTCCAAAATTCAGCCCAATTCTCCCGCATAAATCCAAACTCGCTTCGCTCAAACAATGGATTTAATAAACATACCCTCTAAAGCTGAATTTTTCAAAAGCAAAATTTATTCAAGGCCCCCAATAGGTAGGCCTGAAAATCACGGCGGAGTCCTTCCACACACTGGCGCAAGCGTCCGCTTGTGCCATATTACGCTCGGTAATGGTCTTCCTATGTGAAATGCACTTTCTTAGGGGTCCCTTGCAGGCGGCCCTGAGAGGAAGGAAATGCAAACTATCCCGATTCCTGAAATTTATTTCTCTTACTTGGTGAGCACAAGCGGACGCTTGCGCCAGAAGTGCCTTCCTGGTAGAAAGTGAAGCCTGCCTTGCCCGGTAGGCAGGCAATCTACTTACTCATAGATTGCTTCGTTACACTCGCGATGACGGGCAGGTTTTTCCACACAATCTGACTAATTATCCACAGAGTGTACATGGTCTTTTTATTGAAGATCTGCACAAATACTATTAATCAAAAATTATAACTTCGATTATCCACCTTATATAAGTAGGAATACTTTATTTTTATATACATACAAACGATTGATGTTTAAACAAATGAACATTAAACCTATAAAAACATGGAAAAATTTTATCGATTATTAACAACACTGTTTCTGTTTTTTTGGGTCATTCAAGCCCATGCTCAGATTACGATCTCCGGATTAGTAACTGAAGAAGCCTCTGGAGAGGGGCTCGCCGGAGTTAACGTGGTCATAAAGGGAACCAGTACTGGTACAATTACCAACATTGACGGTTCTTATAACCTTCAGGTTCCTGATAACAACACGATCCTGGTATTTTCGTACGTGGGGTTCCTGTCCAAAGAGTCTTCTGTTGGTTCTGCAAGCCAACTGGATGTGGCCATGGAGGCCGACGTGTTTAATCTGGAGGAGGTTGTTGTAACCGGTCTTGCTTCAAGTATCAAAAGGAGTAATCTGGCTAATGCCGTCTCAACCGTGTCAGCCAAGGAACTAACCGGGTCTACCAGCATCCAAACACTTGATGGCGGACTTCAGGGAAAGTTTGCCGGGGCCAACATTGTATCGAATTCAGGTGCACCAGGTGGCGGATTTTCCATTAAGTTAAGAGGCAATAGTACAATAAACGGTTCTTCCGAACCACTGTACATTGTGGACGGTATTTATATGGACAACACCGCTTTTTCAGCCGGCACTAATCCGGTTTCTGCAACAAGAACCAATGGAGAAATTACTGATGAGCAGGATAATCCATCCAACAGAATGGCGGACCTGAATCCTGATGATATCGAAAGTATTGAAATCCTAAAGGGGGCATCTGCTGCCTCCATTTATGGTACCAGGGCAAATGCCGGCGTGATAATAATAACGACTAAGAAAGGTCAAAATGGAAAGACAAGAATCAACCTCAGGCAGGATATTGGGTTTGCCAGAATACTCAACCCATTGGGCACTCGTGATTTCACAGACGATATTGTAAGAGATACGTTTGGAGATGATGAAGTGGCTAGGTTCCAGGCCGCCAGAAGTGCAGGTAATTTAGTTGATTATGAAGACGAGATCTATGGTGAAACTGCATTGCTATCCAATACCTCTGTCAGTGCATCTGGCGGCAATGATAAAACCTCTTTTTTCTTTTCTGCAAGTAATAAAGATGAAGATGGGATTATTAAAACAACTGGTTACAAGAAACAATCAGTCAGGTTGAACTTGGATCATAAATTGAGCAATATTTTTGATTTCTCTGTAAACACAAATTACATTCATTCGAAAGCCAGCAGATCCATTACCAATAATGATAATGCAGGTGTGTCCTTAGGAATTGCGCTGACCTCAACCGTTCCATGGGACGATTTATTTCCTGTTGATGGGGTTTATCCCAATAACCCAAAGGCTGCATCCAATCCTTTGCAAACAAGAGATCTGGCAGAAGTTCTTGAGGAGACTGATAGAATATTGATTGGTGGTACCATGAATGTTAACATCATAAGTACGGAGGATACCTTTCTGAAGGCTGTTTTCCAAGGAGGTCTTGACAATTATGTCAATAAAACGGAGGCTTATTTTCCCGAAAACCTGCAATTTATGATTGGAAATCAAAATGGGTTCTTCTCCAGGGGAAATAATACGGTCTTGAATACAAATGTTTCGGCAGCATTGGTATTCTCAAAATCATTAGCAAGTGTTGCATTGAATAGTCAGGTGGGTGTCGCCAGACTTTCTTTTGATCAGGAAAGATTGACCACTCAAGCTACTCAATTAATTGGAGCACAAAAGAATCTTGAACAAGCAAGCGCCATTTCTACTTTTAACAGAAAACTAACCAGCGAAGATATTGGCTACTTCTTCCAGCAGGAAGCCAATTTCCAGGATAAAATAATAGCAACTGCCGGAGTCAGGTTTGATAAATCCAGTCTCAATGGAGATCCTGATAAACTTTATGGCTATCCAAAAGCATCCGTTGCTGCCAACTTGCACAACTTAGTAGATATCGGAGCCCTAGACCAACTTAAATTAAGGGTCGCATATGGTGAATCCGGTGGTGTGCCAAACGCTGATCGTAATGACCTTGCACTACCTTCGCAAACCATATTTAATGGCACTAATATCTCAAATGATCAAAGCACTGCAGGCTCAATTATTGGTATAAGGAGAGGTAATCCAGACATTAAACCCGAAAGATCAAGGGAGTTTGAAACCGGATTTGATGTGGGATTCCTAAACAAAAGAATTTTACTGGAGGCAACATACTATAATAAAACCATAGATGATCTGGTGTTGCTTGCTGACCCTGCGCAATCAACCGGCTTTGGAGAATTTGTAGTGAATGGCGGTAAGTTAAATAACCAGGGGTATGAATTAGGCTTAACAGCAAGTGTATTAAACAATGCCAATGTTTCCTGGAATTCCAAATTAATTTGGTGGAGAAACAGGTCTGAAATGAAAAGCCTGGATATCCCTGCATTTACTGCTGGAAGTTTCGCCAGTGGTTTAGGAATATTTAAAATAGAGGAAGGGCGTCCGGTTACTCAGATCGTTGGCCCAACCCCCGAATCGGCGGGAGCTGATGTAGTAATTGGTAATGCAGAGCCCGATTTTCAAACCTCATGGTACAATGAAGTGACTTTCATGAGAAATTTCACTTTTTCCATGCTTTGGCACTGGAAAAAGGGAGGAGATAACATACAATTGACTTCGCTGCTCACTGACTTTGGTGGAACTTCATTTGACTACGATGACGATGATGATGGTGATGGGGTTGTTAACGGTGACCAAAGAATTGCTGCTTTGGTTGGTGATATTCCAGACGCCAGCCAGTTTGTTGTTCAATCAAGTTATTTGAAACTTAGGGAAATTGCTATTTACTATAACATACCCAAGAGCAGCTTAAATAGCATGTTTGGTGAAACCGTTGAATCCGTTAGGGTTGGCTTCTCAGCTAATAATGTATGGCTCATATCAGATTATAATAGCTATGACCCTGAGGTTTCAAACTTTGGTAGTGATGGCATATCAACGGGTGTAGAAGTAACACCTTTCCCTACTTCAAGGAGAATGTTCTTCCATTTATCTGTTGGATTTTAACTTATTAAACTGAATTAAAAATGAAAAAGCTTAAATATATACTACTTACCACGGTAATTCTCTTGTCGACACAAGCCTGCGAAATCGGGCAACAAATTGATCCTAATAGCCCATCCATTAATGGATTGCAATCTGATGTAACCATTTCCCAACTGAATAATCTGGTGGTTGGCACTTATGCCCAAATGAGAGATCAGATTAATGTCTATTATGATGAAGTCGGTATTTTAGGAAGAGATATGTACAGGTTTTCGGGCTCTGACCCTCGTTGGGTTGCAGATTTGATCGGGGGCGTTTTGGATAATAATGCCTTCTATACCACTCGTCCTTATGCCGCCCGATACACTACGGTGAAGAATATTAACTTTCTCCTTGAAGCATTAAGTAATACCAGTCAGAGTACAATTACTGTCGCTGAGCGAGCTGGTTATTCGGCACTGGCAAAAACCATAATGGCACACGAGCTTCTGATGGTATTGAACCTCAACAATGACAATGGTATCAGAATCGACGTAGCCGATCCTGATAATCTGGGCCCTTTTGTTTCAAAAGATGCAGCCTTCATTTTCATTGCGGGTTTGTTAAATGATGCAAATAATGAATTGAATGGCGCTGAATTTATTATGCCCCATTCAACCGGTTTTTCCGATTTTAATACCCCGGAAACTTTTCAGCAATTTAACAGAGCTCTGGCAGCCAGGGTAGCAGCTTATACTGAGGACTTCCCTCAGGTGTTGACTCTTCTGAACGACTCCTTCCTGGATATTAGCGGTGATTTTGATTTCGGCGCATATTATGTTTTCTCAACAAGCTCGGGAGATGCAACCAATCCTCTATTCCTTCCTCAGAACAATTCCGGGGAAATACGTGCAGCACATCCAAGTTTTGTAACTGATGCGCTTCCAGGAGATACCAGGGTAGGCAAAGCTACTTTACGAACACCTGATGATCCGGCAACTGAAGAGGTAGAAGGACCTGGCCCATTCATCAATTCAGATTTGACCAGTAACTACGACGTTTTTATTTTCCCTACAAATGTCTCCCCGGTACCGATTATAAAGAATGAAGAATTGATATTTCTTCAGGCTGAAGCACAAATTCAAACCGCTGATCTTGCTGGAGCCGTGACCACCTTGAATGTCATTAGAAATGCCTATGGCTTAGCTGACTATGGTGGGCCTATTACTACAGATGATCTTATTGATGAAATGTTATTCCAAAAGCGCTATTCATTATGGAATGAAGGTCATCGCTGGATTGATATGAGAAGGTATGGGAAATTTGATGAATTACCTCTGGATAGACCTGGAGATGTAGTCCACGAAGAATTTCCAAAGACTTTTGACGAGGTACAATTAGAAAATTCCA
>JAJCYL010000670.1 GCA_029262955.1 Cytophagales bacterium
ATTCACGGTCCCAATAGTATTTATTAGGATCCGAAGATTCGATGGGCCTATCTAGATCAAACCCAGCATGAACAAAGACCCTGTTTTTATCCTTATAGAAAGGTAGTAGTTGATCAAAGTAATTATCCAGGTGATTTTTTCTAAGATGCTCCAGGTTGCCATGTTTACTATACGACTCAAAGGTTGAAAGTCCTCCGTGTTTAAACCACACTTCTTCGTCGTATGAATTGCCGCTAAGCCAATCCAGCGTCCAGATATCATGATTGCCTTTTATGGCGGTGAGATTTTTAATGGTTAGTAAAAGATCGATGCATTCAACCGTATCAGGCCCACGGTCGGATACGTCACCGAGGAATATCAAATGATCGGCCTCCGGATCAAACCGACTTCTCTCTAAACATTGTTCCAGGGCCTTATAGGCACCGTGGATATCACCCAAAACAAGTGTTCTCAATGGATGGGATTCTTAATAAGTTTTCTCTTTTGTGAGTTTACCTAAAGTGTACGTGACCTCTTTCACCAGTCTTTTTTCCTCATCATAAAATTTCCATTCACCATCAATTACGTCCTTCCGGTACTGTCCTTCTTCAGCTATTTCTCCACTGAGGTAATATTTTTTATACTTGCCCTCTCTGCGGTCAAATTCATACTGCATTGAGTACTCTATTTTATTTTTTGAATAGTATTTAGTCGTAGTGCCATGAATTTTCCCTTTTTCGTACTCCTGAACCATCACTAATTCACCCATATCATTATAGGTATTAACCTCACCGGTCAACTTACCCTTGTCATATCTCTCTTCACGAACCAGTATCCTGGCATTGTTGTAGTATTTCCAGGTCCCGGTTTCCATGCCATCTTTGAACTCTTTCTCAGCCATCAGTTTTCCTGATTCGCTGAATTCCTGAATTTTCTGATCCTTCTCGTCATCGGAATAGACTGTCGAGTTGCTTGCCTGGCCATTCTCATAATAAATCAAATTCTTACCAGATCGAAATCCCGTTTTATAAAAAAACTCTTGTTTTTTGGATCCAGAGGCATAGTAGGAAAGTACCGGCCCATTTAACTGACCTCCAAGATATTCTCCTTCTAATTTAATTTTACCGTCTTCGAAATAGTGTTTATAGTTTCCGTTTTGTAAGCCATGAACTTTATAGGCTTCTGTCTCTAGTTGACCATTCGGATAGTAAGTTTTAAAGAAACCCTCTTGTCTTCCATCCTCATAGTTACCCTCGGATTTAAGGGTGGTGTCAGGGTAATAACTCTTACTTACGCCATTGGGTTTTCCATTGCGATAGGGGATTTCTTCTTTTAAAGTACTGTCCTCATAGTAGTAGTAAACCATACCATCGGGTTTTCCTTTTGCAAATACAGATTTGCTTTTAAGGGCACCACCTGGATAATAAACCTTAAGATCTCCAACTATTGTATCATTCATGAAGGTGGCAACTTGCATCAATGAGCCGTCTTTATCATAGACAAGGGTTTCTCCTTGCCGAATCCCTTTGACGTACATTGTTTTACGTTGTAAAGATCCATTTCCATAGTAGTTTTCAAACCAACCAGATCTCTTTCCTTTCTCATACTGACCACGGAGGATTGTTTCACCCGTTGGAGCAAACTTTATATATTCTCCATGAACCTTACTGCTGTCACTATGCAATACAAAGTATTCTTCATTTTTAGCTCCTTCAGGATAGTCGTAATAGGTAACTACTTTCAGCTGACTCATGCTTAGGTTGGCAGAGCACATAATAAGAAGAAGAATAGCTACGATATTATTCATAAAGTTACTTTCTGAATTTAACGTATAGTTACGTTAGGTATTTATAAATCAATTGAATTTTTCAAGAACAATTGCGGAAGCTCCACCGCCGCCATTACATATTCCAGCTACTCCGATACTTCCGTTATTTTGATCTAAAACGGAATTTAATGTAGCCATTATCCTGGCCCCAGAGCAACCAAGAGGATGACCAAGTGCAACGGCACCTCCGTTTACATTCACTTTTTCCGGGTCAAGCTCTAACTTTCGATTGTTTGCAATAGCGACAGCACTAAAGGCCTCATTTATTTCATAATAATCTACATCTTTCTTTTCGATCCCTGCATTTTTCAAGGCTTTAGGTATGGCAAGGGAAGGTGATGTAGTAAACCATAATGGATCCTGGGCAGCATCGGCAAAACCCATTATCCTGGCGACTGGTTTTAATCCCAGTTCTTCCGCTTTTTTCTTACTCATTAATATCATGGCTGAGGCGCCATCATTAATTGTACTTGCATTAGCCGCGGTCACTGTTCCTTCGGTAGAAAATACTGGTTTCAATTGTGGTATTTTGTCGAAGATGACGTTTTTGAATTCCTCATCTTCATTCATGATAATCGGATCACCTTTCCTTTGAGGTATTTCCACTGGTACGATTTCACTGCTGAATTTACCTGCTGCTGTTGAAGCTGCAGATCGCCTGTATGAGGAGATGGCATACTCGTCCTGTTCTTCCCGGCTGATGTTCATTTCTTTGGCTGTGTTATCTGCACAATTGCCCATTGGAAATTTGTTATAGACCTCCCAAAGTCCGTCATTCAAGAGCCCATCTATGAGTTGTCCATTTCCATATTTATATCCATACCTGGCTTTTGGCACATAATATGGGATATTAGACATACTTTCCATTCCACCGGCAATTACCACATCCGCATGACCCAACATGATGGTTTGAGACCCCAACATAGCCGCTTTCATTCCAGAAGCACACACTTTGTTGACTGTTGTGCATGGTACATTCTCACCAATACCCGCACCTAATACTGCTTGTCGTGCCGGGGCCTGGCCGAGATTTGCAGATACCACATTTCCCATCAGTACTTCTTCGACTAATTGCGGATTAACATTTGCTTTTGCTAAAGCTCCTTTGATGGCCAGGGAGCCAAGTTGAGTGGCACTAAAGCCAGCAAGTGCACCCCCAAAACTACCAATAGGGGTTCTGACTATGGATATAATATATACTTCCTGCATTGATGTTTTGTGTTAATGAGTTATGCGTGCAAAGGTGCAAATTTAAAGCCAAAATGGTTGAGTATCGGTAGGGGTGATGACACTCACATGATAAAGAAGTCGCTATTGCCAATAATTACCAATCTGGTTTTTTACCATCAGCTTTCTTGGTCGGTTTGCGTTTTTGCTGCTGGATATACTGAACCTCATTATTTCGGAGAGCCTCCAATATCATCTTGGCCATTTCCTCACTGATATTCATTTCCTTCAACTTTTCGGACGGAGATTGTTGTGATTCCTGCTCTTCCTGTTCTTGTTGTTCCTGCTCGCTCTGCTGCTGTTCTTCGTTCTCCTGTTCCTCGCCATCTTGATTTTCTTCTTGGTTCTGCTGCTCCTGGTTTTCCTGCTGCTCTTCGTTCTCCTGCTTTTCCTTGTCTTGTTCACCCTCTTGCTGCTCTTGTTTGTCCTGGTTTTGCTGGTCCTTATTCTCTTTGTTTTCTTCTTTCTCGTCTTTATTATCCTGATCCTTGTTCTCTTGATCCTGGTTTTGCTGGTTCTCTAATTTCTTCTTTACAATTTCGTAATTGTAACGGGCGTTGTCATTGGTTGAGTTGCTGATTAGAGACTGCTTGAAATAAGAAAGTGATTCATTGAGGTATTTTTCACCTTGCTCCTGCACATTGTTACTCATGTGGTAGTTGATCACGCCGATCTGATTGTAGGCTGCAGACCGGATCTCCTGATCAGAGGAGGAGGTCAATTGTTGATATTTAGTCATCGCCACCTCTGCGAAACTTGCGTTCTCATTGCCAGTGACTGCCTCATCGATTTTGCCATTAAGACCTGTGAGGTAATAGCTTGAATTGGCATAGTTTAGCAGAAGGTTGTCATCGACAACCTGGAAAGAATCTACTAACATTTGATACTTGTAGAAGGCCACCTTATAGTTTCCACTTTTGTAGGCCTTTTCTGCCTCTGACTTGAGCGTATTGATGGTGGCTATATCATTGATATCTGTAAAAACAACACCAAGAATGATCCCTATGATTAAGCCAATTTTCATATTCTAATTGTTTTTACACTAGTGAGGAAGTCAACAACCATGAGAAATAGAGCCAGTGCCAAAAAGTAGTAGTATTTATTAGCAGAAACGTCCATCTTTTTAGTGTCTCTTAATTCTCCTTCGATATTTCGGATGGTATTTATCAGCCGGGAAATGTCGTTTTTGGATTCATTTATTTCAAAATACTTCCCACCGGTTCTGGCAGCAAGTTCTTTAAGAGAGGAGGAATTCAGTTTGGAAATAACTTCGTTTCCCTCTCGATCTTTTTTGAATCCTCTTCGTGTCATTATTTTGCTTCCACGTTCAGTTCCAATGCCGAGAGTAAAAAGTTTGATACCTGATTGCTCCACTTCTTTGGCAATCACATCAGTTTCTTCCCCAAAATCCTCTCCGTCACTGATTAATAGAATGACTTTGGACTTTTGCTGAGTCACGGGTGAGTCTTCGTCATTTAATTTGGCCAGTGCGGTTTTCATTGGTGGACCAAAATCCGTTCCAGAATTGGGCACCAACTGTGTATTGAGTGTTTCTATGAAGAGGTTGAGAGCGCTTTGATCATAGGTTAGTGGGCACTGAACGAAAGCTTCATTTGAAAACATGATCAGTCCGATTCTATCAGAATTGAAC
>JAJCYL010000671.1 GCA_029262955.1 Cytophagales bacterium
TTCACATTCATGATACAAATCACTGCATTCATGGTATCAATACCCTATATTTTCTCCTCAGTTGCAGAGATCCTCATTTTACATAAATCTGGCATTAAAAACTTTAAACAATATGTAAGGCCGGTATTTTATGCGATACCAGCTTTTATCTATTCTTTTTGGGCAATTGTAGGATCTGGTCGTGAATCGGTTTATTATGGTTTCATGTTATTATTGGTTGGGATTCCAATATATATTTGGTCAAAACTAAAGAGTAAATGACCTGGCAGTCCGAAGTACTTCCAATTAAATCCGTAATCCTCAAAGGACCTGCTGAAGCATACCTTGATCAAACGAATATTTACAATCAATGGAAGAAGTTGAACTATCTGGAACCACCAGATTTTGATAAGGCAACCGAGGAGCACAATCACCTCGTTAAATATTTAGAAAGTCACAGTGTAATTGTTCATACACTCCCGGAAAACCAGTCGACTACAATCGATTCAGTTTACACCCGTGATGCATCAATTGCAACAAATGACGGCATGATCATTTGTAATATGGGCAAGCCCGAACGAAGCGATGAACCAGGTGCGCAGATGGAATTCTTTCAATCTATTGGCGTGAAAATAAAAGGAGTGATTCAAGGCCCGGGTACTCTTGAAGGTGGAGATGTGGCCTGGATTGATGAGTCAACCCTCTCGGTGGCCAGGGGTTACAGAACAAATGACGAAGGAATTCGACAGCTCAAGCAATTGGTAAGCGATGTATGCGATCAGGTAATTGTCTTTCATTCACCTCATTATAAAGGTCCCTCTGATGTCTTCCACCTGATGTCGGTTTACAGCCCGGTAGCAGAAAAAACCGCAGTAGTCAATTCCTCCCTGATGCCAGTGGCTTTTCGGGAAGAATTGTTAAGAAGAGAATTCAACCTGATTGAAGTTCCTGACGACGAGTTTGAAAGTATGGGGTGCAATGTATTGGCTATTAATCCTGAAAATTGCATTATAGTAAAAGGCAATCCTATTACCAGTTCGAAATTAAGAAAAGCCGGATTTGATGTTTTTGAATACGACGGCAACGAAATTAGTCTTAAAGGTTGTGGTGGGCCCACCTGTCTAACCCGGCCTTTAGAGAGATCAGATATAGTTAAAAGTTAATGAAAAAGGAAACTATTGCCGTCGATATGGACGACGTACTTGCCGATGCATATGGTCGGATTATTGAAATGTTCGAAAAGGAGCATGGGGTCCAATTGGATAAAGAATGGATGAAAGGAAAACCTTACAGAGAAGCCTTTCCCGGAGATCAACTGGAAGTTGCCCAAAGTTATCCGCACCAGGAAGATTTTTTCGATCATTTAGAGGTGTTTCCTGACAGTCAACGGGTCATGGGTGAATTGTATGAGAGATATGACGTCTATATAGTTTCGGCTGCAATGGAATATCCTTTTTCCTTAAAGCCTAAAAGAGACTGGTTGGCACAACATTTCCCCTTTATTCACTGGAAACGGATTGTTCTTTGTGGCGATAAAAGTATCATCAAAACAGACTACCTTATCGATGATCATGCTTACAATTTAGAAACCTTCAGCGGGCATCCAATTATTTATACAGCACTTCACAACCACAACGAGTCTCGATTTGAACGAATGAACAACTGGAACGAAATTGCCAACAAATTTCTATAAACCTCATCTCCTATGGATCAATGGTATATACCAATAACAATTCTACCGGGCATTTGCTTGCTTATATTGTCAACCTCGAGTCTGCTTATAGCTCTAAATGGTGAGATCTTCGAACTATGCAGGGATCAGACACAGATTGAAGTGGTGAGAAAAAAGATTGCCCAGTTAGAACGCCTCTCAAAAGCCATGGTTTTGCTTTACATCTCAGCGGCGCTAATGGTACTTTCTGGAATATTATCGGCTTTTGAATTGAAAATAAGCTCTCTTAGTCTAAGTTTTATAAGTATGATTTCAGGAGTTGCCTTAACACTAGGTGGTCTGTTCCTGTTAATATTATATGCCACTCATGCGGTAACTATTAGAAAAGACCAGTACGAATTATTATTGAATGAAAGAAGAAAGGACTAATTAGCGATCATACGGCAGATTAGTTTATTTTTGTCCTGTTAGGCTTATCATCAGTTTGAGTGGATTTCAACCAATAGGGTTTCATTATGAGCACGGTTCAAGAAATAAGGTCAACATTAAGCTCTCTGAAGAGTCCTAAGAAGGGCGCTGCGCTTCAAAAGCATTTCAAAGCAGGTCCCGGAGAGTATGCTGCCGGGGATAAATTCTTAGGTGTTGATATGGCCAATCAAAGGACAGTCGCCAAAGAGAATTTTAAAAACATCTCCCTTGAAGAGCTTGGTGAACTGATAAAAGCCAACATTCATGAATTCAGAATGACTACGTTGATGATGATCAACTATAAGTTCGCTGAAGCCAGAAGTGAAGAAGAACGATCCGTCATCTTTGATTTCTATATTGACAATCTGGACTATGTAAATAACTGGGATTTAGTAGACACAACGGCTGAGAAAATCCTGGGAGTCTATCTTTTGAATAAGGACAGAACAATGCTCTTAGACATGGCCAAATCCAGAAGATTATGGCGTGAACGATTAGCCCTGCTGTCCTCAATGTATTTCGTCAGAAGCAAAGACTACAGCACTTCTTTTGATCTTGTTAAGATCCTGGCTCAACACCCTCATGAAATTATTCACCAGGCTATAGGAAAGGTATTTGCTGAAATAATTAAACGGGATGTGGATGCAGCCGAAGATTTTCTTAGTAAGCATTATCGGGGTATGTCATCAGGTATGCTTAAGCATGCTGTTGCTGGGCTAAGTGAAGACCGTCAGAGAGCATACAAAACAGGATCAATAAAACCGGTCGAAGACTAATTTCGCCAATCTCATTTCACTTTGATCAATTCTACCGAGTTATTTAATGCCCTCTTAATTGGGCAGTACGGTTTCGGGCTGATTACGCTAATCTCATTATTGTTCATATCGGCACCCTACGGTCGGTTTGCCCGAAATGGATGGGGTCCTTCAATCAGAGCACAATATGGCTGGGTAATTATGGAAAGTGTGGCTGTCACGATGATCACCATTTGGTTTTTTAAGAGTGATTTCAATCCAGTGTCTTTTATTATGCTTTTGATTTGGCAATCTCATTACCTGAGAAGGGCGTTTCACTATCCTTTCAAGATGAAAGGAAAGAATAAACCATTCCCTATATTGCTGGTCATCTTTGCCATTTCATTCAATTTAATGAATGGCTACATCAATGGATTTCAAATTTTTCAAAAAGGAAATTATGATGGCGAATGGCTCTATGGTTGGAAGTTTCTTCTTGGCACTCTGATATTTTGCATAGGGTACTATATCAATTATCAGTCGGATCAAATTCTCACAAAATTGAAAAAGTCACCTACAGATGGATATTCTATTCCTCAGGGTGGGTGCTTCAGATATATTTCAAGCCCACACTATTTTGGTGAAATAATTGAGTGGACCGGATGGGCCATACTCACCTGGTCATGGGCTGGATTTGCTTTTGCGTTTTATACATTTGCAAATCTGGCACCAAGGGCACTATCGCATCATAAATGGTACAAAAGCGAATTCGCTGATTACCCAAAAACCAGAAAGGCACTTATACCTCACCTTTGGTAAAAAGAGAAAGCGCTGTAATAGCTTACAGCGCTTTCTATAAATCACACCTATTTATATCTTAATTCTCTCGCTCTATGAGTGCTATATCTAGATTAAATATCTCCTTAAAATCTTCACCAGCTCCTCGTGCCTCAAAATCATTTGGCTCAAAATACCAATTAACTTTTATTTCCTTGCCCCCCTGTTTGAGCTCGTTTAGCTTTCTAAAAAGGACAAAAACATTCTTACATGACTCTGTTCCAAAATCCGGTAGAGACAATTCCACCAGCATTGACCTATCTTTGATTGCAAGCTTATCCTTATTAATTAATTGCAATTTCCTCAAAATTTGAGTTTGCTCAGGCGTAGATAGGCTTCCAATCTCCAGCAAATCGGTATAGGTCTTTGGACCCTCAAATTTGACTTCCTCTTCTGTCATGGAATTAGTAGATGATAGCATATTCATGGTTGGACATGAAATGTATGGTCTAAAGATAGAAGGCTACACATTGGTATTCAATAAGGGATTTTCTTAAATAAGGTCCATTGCTAGGTAATTCACTTATTAAAGCACTATTCTAACTCTACAATTTTATGTTTAATGGCGTATTTAACTAATTCTGCCGTGGTTTTCAGTTTAAGTTTTTGCATAATATGGTTGCGATGGGCATCCACTGTTCTAATGCTTATAAACAGTTTGTCTGCTATTTCACGGTTGCTTAATCCAGAAGCAATCTGTTGCAGGACTTCAATTTCCCTTTTAGTAATCTTACTTTCTTCTTCGCCATCGCCACCCTTTCCACTGACAGATTGATCGTAAAACCCTTTAAAAACAACTTCTGATATTTTAGGGCTGAAATATTTCTCTCCTTTTTGGACATTTCGAATAGCTTCGATCAACTCGTGTTTTTTAGAATCTTTTGGAATGTAAGCCTGGGCTCCAGCTTTAATGGCATCAGAAATTAAGATCTGAGTTACCTCCATTGACAAGATTATAATCTTTGGTTCGGTAAACTTTTCCCTAATCTTTGCGGTAGTAGCAATCCCATCCATACCGGTCATCATTATGTCCATTAGAATTATATCCGGGCTGATATTGTTCAGTTGTTCAAGGGCAGACTCTCCACTTTCTGCCTGCCCTATTATCTTGAGATCAGATTGACTTTGAAGCATCGAGCTTAAACCATCTCTCACAATGGCATGATCGTCAACTATGAAAATTTTAATTGTATCCATTGATTCGAGTTAAGATGACAATGGTAGCCAAGATGTAATTTCCGTTCCCTGACCGATCCCTGAAATAATTTCAAAATGACCGTTTAATGAAGAAGCTCGTTCTTCCATATTTTTTAATCCGTTCCCTCCTATAGCCCTTAAATTCCCTGTATCAAAACCTTTTCCGTTGTCTTTTATTTTTAACAATATGGTGGTTTTATTCTTATTCATGCTGACATCTATTTTTGATGCACCAGAATATTTAATCGCATTATTTATTGCCTCTTGTGCGATTCTGTAAATGGTTACAGATACTTCGCCACTTAAGTTAGTAATGTTTTCAATCTTACCTTCAATATTCACTCCCGAAATTGTACTCAATTCCTTAACAAGGAATTTTAAGGCTCCTACAATTCCAAACTCCTCTACCATCCTATTGGAAAGGTTTCTGGAGATACGCCGTGTTTCTTCAATAATATTGTCCAGGAAGTCCTCTACCTCTTCAAACGACTTATTCAAAGGATTCTCCTTATTGTCATAAATGGAAGCAACTTTATATTTTGTAGCAATCAACATCTGACCAATACC
>JAJCYL010000672.1 GCA_029262955.1 Cytophagales bacterium
AATGGATTTTCAAAGTCTTCCCTCATTACTATCAAGCCACCTCTTGGACCTCTTAAAGTCTTATGAGTGGTGGTGGTTGCGAAATGACAATACTCCAAAGGATCATCCAAAAGCCCACGAGCTATCAATCCCGCCGGATGAGCAATATCAGCCATCAAGAGTGCACCTACCTGGTCTGCCACTTCCCTGAGTTTCTTATAATTCCATTCCCTACTGTAAGCAGAAGCACCTGTAATGATCAACTTAGGTTTTTCCCTCAAAGCTGTCTCCTCCACTTTATCCCAGTCCACCTGACCAGTCTCTTCTTCAACGCCGTAAAAAGTTGGTCTATAAAGTTTCCCGGAGAAATTGACTGATGATCCATGTGTGAGGTGGCCTCCGTGTGAAAGGTCAAATCCAAGAATGGTGTCCCCTGCTTTAAGAACCGCCAACATTACCGCTGCGTTTGCCTGAGCCCCAGAATGTGGCTGGACATTTGCCCAATTCGCACCAAACAATTCTTTTGCTCGGTCGATAGCCTCCTGCTCGATTACATCAACCACCTCGCAGCCTCCGTAATATCGCTTTCCAGGTAGGCCTTCAGCGTATTTATTCGTCAGACAAGTCCCCATGGCTTCCATCACCTGGGGTGACACAAAATTCTCCGAAGCAATCAATTCAATGCCATATTCCTGGCGGTCCCCTTCTTTTTTAATCAGATCAAAAATCTTGGTATCTCTTTGCATGTGGCAGGCTTAAAATAGGAGGCCAAAATTATGCTAAGGGGGTGAGATATGCAATGTGGCCCTGTCATTTAAAAAAGACTAATTCAATAAGAAGATCCAATCTTATAGAAATCAGCATTGGAAAAAAACCAATTGTACATTTACATATGTTGAACAAATAATTTTTCTATATTTGTTTTACAACAGTTGAAGTAATATGCAAACGCTTGGTAATCTCGAAGAAATGGTCCTTTTGGTAGTGGCTTCTATTGAAACATCCGCCTATGGGGTGACCGTGACGGATGAATACAATAGAATTAGTCAGAAAAATATATCTCTGAGTGCTGTACACACTGTTCTGAGAAGACTCGAAAAAAAGGGGTTCATTAAATCAGTGATGGGGGGCGCTAGTTCGGAAAGAGGAGGTAGAAGAAAACGGCTGTATCAAATTAGTAAGACAGGATATGAGATAATTGAATTGGTTCAAATGAACCGGCAAAAATTATGGGCTCGTATTCCAAAATTCGAATTCTGATGGTCCGACCCCCCTATTGGCCAACTCTTATTCTCAATTGGATTTGTTCTTCTGAATTTTTAGAGGAAATAGAAGGAGACCTTATTGAATATTATGAGAGGGATCTTCAACACACCAACAAATGGAGGGCGCAATATAGATATACTGTAAATGCGTTGAAGTTTATCAATTCTTCCAATTTGGACCGAGGAAGTGGAAGAGTAGGAATGTTTCAACTGATTTCAAGTAGCCTAAAGACTGGTTATCGAAATGCCTTTCGCAACAGGTTTTATTCCCTATTAAATCTAAGTGGTCTAATAATTGGCTTAACCTCTTTTTTCTTCGTAATCGCCTATCTCATTGATGAGTTAAGTTACGATCGCTATCATCCTTCAGCTGACCATATTTATCGGGTAATAGATGGGGTGAAGTTTGATGATGATTTTACAACTGGCGCTATTGTACCATCAGGTTGGGCCGACGGTTTTGGGTCAGGCATTCCAGAAATAGAAGAGGTGGGTCGAATCCATCAGGCAACTCGATTTAACCCTACAATTAAGCACAGCAACAGGGTTTTCAGTGAAACAGGATTCATTTTTATCGATTCTACTCTCCTAAACATATTCCATTACCAATACCCATATAAAAAATCTGGCAATCCGTTGGCTTATCCAAATGCCATTATCATAACTGAAAAGATGTCTGAAAAATATTTCGGTTCATCCGATCCCCTCGATCAGGTGCTAATTGTTAACGGCAGTCAGAATTATGTGGTCACCGGGGTTATTCAGATGCCGGATAATAACAGTTTCAAATTCAATTTCGCCGCTCTTTTAATACCTCCAAAAGAGGATAGAATGTGGAATCATACTTTTGTCAGGCTAAATCCCGAGACCAATGTTCCGGAACTGGAAAGTAAACTGGAAACCTTTACCAAAGTGACTTATGGGGAACGACCCTACGCAGTTCGACAATCAATGGCTCCAAAACTACAGCCACTGACATCCATCCATCATTTCTCTAATCTGAAATTTGAATATACCCCCAACTCAAGTATTACTTACATCTACATGTTCATTGCTATTGGTTTAATCATCATAGTAATCACATCCATCAACTTCATTAACCTTACTACAGCCAGAGCATCCACGCGGATAAAGGAAATGGGCATTCGAAAAGTGGTGGGGGCGGTGAAAGGGCAAATTACAATTCAGCTCCTGGCCGAAAATGTCCTCCTTGTCATCTTAGCGTCAATCATTTCATTGGTCATATTATTCCTACTCAATCCAGCTTTCAATCAATGGACAGGTAAAGAGATTCAAATATTTATGCTGCTGACCCCAATCAGGTGGACCATACTGATTCTGGGAGTAGTAATATTAGGTTTAATGTCTGGCTTATATCCGGCCATGTCATTATCTACTTACTCAATTGGTCGCCAAAAAAATGTATTACAAGAACCTGGAAGAAATACCATTCGAAATGTACTGGTAATGGGTCAATTTGCTCTCTCAACCTTAATGATTATTGGGGCTTTGGTGATTGACCGTCAGTTGAATTTGTTTCAAAATACAGAATTGGGCTTTGAAAAAATGACCAATGTCATATTGAGGGTAGCCGATAAAGAAGTGAGTAAAAAACATGAAAGTTTCAGAAATGAACTTTTACTGAATAGTGCCGTTCGCAATGTTTCATTTACCCAAACATTCCCTGGAGAACGGGAAAAAATGGCGGTACTGGTTTATAAAGCAGCAGTTGGCGACGAAACTACCATCATCCCCACATTCCTCACTGATCTCCATTTTGCAAAAACACTTGGTATTAAACTTACCGCCGGCAGATATTTTGATGCGAGCCGACCGGATGACAAGAACAATTGTCTGATCAACAGAAAGGCTGCGGAGTTAATGGGCTGGTCCGATGAGGCAGTCGGCAAAGAAATGCATGCGATTGACTTGAACTTGAAAGGCAAAGTGATTGGAATTACAGAAAATTTCAATTTTTCTTCTTTACACAACGACATTGAGCCTTTGGTCATTTTCCCTGTGCTTCAATTTCCTCAAGCATTCAATGTAGCCATTGTCAATATTGAGCCTGGACAGATAACCTCTGTAATTCCTTTTATCGAAGAGACCTGGAAGAAATTTTCAGTTGAATCTCCTTTTGACTACGCTCTGCTTGATGATAATTTAAAATCATTGTATTTAAGAGATCTGTCCTTAGGCAAGGTCTTTCGAGCCTTTGTTATTTTATCAGTAATTATTTCTTGCATTGGGCTTTTTGGCCTCACCCTCTACACCCTTGAAAGACGAACCAAAGAAATCAGTGTAAGAAAAGTTCTTGGTGCATCAGTCAGTCGCATAACCCTGTTGATCTCCGGAGATTTTCTAAAACTAGTTCTAGTGGCCAACATTGTTGCCATTCCTCTTGCCTATTGGTTAGCTGCTAATTGGTTGAATGAATTCTCGTACAGAATAGATCTTGGCGCCGACATTTTTATTCTTGCCCTATTGTTGAGCCTTTTCATTGCTCTGGCAACCATTTTTTTTATAACCCTTAAAAAGGCGCTGGCAAATCCAGCAGCACAATTGAGATCTGAATGATCTACGATTTAATACCTGAACCCATCAGTGTTCTTACTACCAGGATTAGGCTAATGATCGCAAGGATTGTAGCCACTACAAAAGGAGCTCCCGGGAAATAAATTTTATTAGCAGCGTCCGTAAAATATGCAAAAATGGAAGTCATCATTAGAGGTCCAATAATGGAAGTAACACTGGCCATACTGGTTAATCCCCCTTGCAATTCCCCTTGTTCATCCACTGGCACTTGAGAGGTCATTATACTCTGCATCGAAGGGCCCGCAAATCCACCTAAGGCATATGGCACTAAAATCGCATATATCATCCACCCCTCATTAGCAAAAGCGAATAAAAATAAACCGATGGCATTAAAAGTCAGTCCAACATAAATGGCCTTAACCTGTCCAATCGCTTTGACCACCGGACGGATCAGGACACCCTGAACTGTGGCCACTACAAGACCTACAAAACCCAGAGAATATCCAACCTCAGCTTCGGTCCACTTAAAAGATTCAATAGTAAAGTAAGCCCAGGTACTTTGCACCGCATGAGCAGCTATATAAATCAAGAATATGGAAGCAATTAGCCCCAGAATTGCCGGGTATTTCCTAAGGTGTTGAAGTGTTCCAAATGGGTTGGCTCTTTTCCACGAAAATGCCCTCCTGTGTTCTTTGTCCAGTGACTCCGGGATAACGAAATATCCATAGAGCCAATTCAACAAAGTCAATCCCGCTGCGGCATAGAAAGGAACTCTTGAGCCATATTCTCCCAAAATTCCACCTATTACCGGACCAATAATAAATCCCAGTCCAAAAGCGGCTCCAATCATACCAAAGTTTTGTGCCCTTTTTTCGGGCTCACTAATATCCGCGATGTAGGCTGAAGCAGTAGTAATACTCGCACCTCCAATCCCTGCAATCATTCTTCCTAAGAATAACCATCCAATTGTTGGTGCCAACGCAACTACCAAATAATCAATGCCCAATCCAAAGAGTGAAAAGAGTAAAACTGGCCGTCGGCCGACTCGGTCACTAATACCACCTAGAATTGGAGAAAACACGAATTGAAAAAAAGCATAGGAGAAAACCAGCAAACCGCCATAAACAGATGCATCACTTATTGTCCCTCCAATTAGTTCTGTTATCAATTTAGGTATGACGGGAATGATAATACCCAATCCGGTCATGTCAATCAGGATGGTAACGAAAATGAACCCTAGTGCCGCTTTGCGGTTCTTCATTTTTTGCTGTTAAAAACGCCGCCGTAAATTCGCATATATTTCATCCTTTTGAACAGATATTTAATTTTCTTTTTCGGAGCTCTTACCATTTCCTGCAAAAGTTCGCAGTCGGTCAACAATGCCACTGTTATTGAACAAGGAGTAGCCAGTTGGTATGGACCAAATTTTCATGGTAAAAAAACCGCCAATGGCGAAATCTATAATATGAATGATTTGACTGCAGCTCATCGGACCCTTCCATTTAATACCGTCGTAAAAGTGGTAAACATTCAAAATCAAAAGGTAGTAGAAGTAAGAATTAACGATAGAGGACCTTTTGCCAAGGATCGGATTATAGACTTGTCAAAAAAGTCAGCTGAGAAAATTGATATGATTGAATCTGGTACAGCCAAGGTAAGTTTAAGTATAGTTGGGTCCACGGGAAGGAATCTGCCAAATAATTTAAAGATGCAATCCTTTACTATTCAGATGGCATCTTTTCACTCACGACAATTAGCTCAGGCAAAAAAAGTGGAGGTCACCGGTTCGTGGATTCAAAAAGTAACATCCAATGGCCGACAAATCTTTCGTGTATACTACGGCAGGTATAAAACCAGTCATGAAGCAAGCATTGAGTTACAAAACCTCAAACAAAAAGGACTTGACGGTTTCGTAAAACAGATCGAAAACTAAAACTCCCCTTTCTCCATTTTCCTGGCAACAAAATCAACAGCTCTGGCGGTTAAAGCCATATAAGTTATTGATGGATTTTGAATAGCCGATGAAGTCATACAAGAACCATCGGTGATAAACATGTTGGGAATTTCATGGCTTTGATTCTTAGCGTTCAAAAATGAGGTCTTCGGGTCACGGCCCATTCTTGCGGTCCCCATTTCATG
>JAJCYL010000673.1 GCA_029262955.1 Cytophagales bacterium
AAAAAAACAATATACAAGTTAAAATATTTCATAAATTTGATCATAAGATATGAGAAAACAAATAAATGTCGTATTTAATTACTTTTTGTTAATCCGTATAGTTTTACCGCAAGTAAGTCAGTATAACTCTTTATATATAGAGAGTCATGATCGCCTTGAATAGTAACGTCCGTATCAAGCTGAGCAATTGCATAGCCATTAATATGTACTATTATTAATATGAGAATCCCCCTGAACATCGAGTGACAAAGTTATTTTAGTTGTTTACAATTAAAAGCAGACTGACTTAATCATGAAATACTGGACATTATTCCTGATACTCGCTATTAACAGTTTTTATTCATGCGTACCAAAGAAAGAGAAATCTAATCGAATTTGGACTGAAGAAGAGCGTTTGATTCTGATTTCAGGACTACAAAACTCACTTGATCAGGTTTTGGTTAGTGTAGCTAATTCTGGAGATTCTCTTTGGACGTGGAAAAAAGACCGAAATCAATGGTCTTTAGCTGAAGTGGTAGAACACTTAATCCTACAGGATCAGGCCTACTATCGTGAGATCAAGGTTGTTTCAACATTGCCCAATATGCCAGAATATGTGGATCGTGTAAAGGGGAATGATGAGAAATTTTTAGCCTATTCCACTGATCCGGTGACCAGTAAATCCGATTGGGATGTAACCCCCACCGGGAGATTTTGCACAAAAACGGATGCAATCGAGGTGCTGCGAAAAGTCCGTAAGGCTATCATTGAATCGGTCTCGAAGTCAGATGCGGACTTTAGGCAGGTCTTTACTTTCCGCAATATTCCTCAAAAAGTCATTGATAAAAACCCTGAGTTCTACTCCATCAGGCAGGTAAGAGATCTTCATCAATTGGTGCTCAACGCGATTGCTCATACTAACAGGCACGTCGGTCAGATGAAAAGAATTAGCGGGGCTGTAGATTAAGCTTCATCAAATGGTCTGTTTGCAACTCGTCTCCCAAATAAAACGGATGTTCATGGAATTTAACAAAACCATTTCTTTCGTAAAACCTGATGGCAGCCGCATTTTGATCCCAAACGCCTAACCACAGGTATTTACAACTATATGTATGAGCCATTTGAATGGTCCTGTTCATCAATTGCCCTCCATATCCCCTGTTTTGGAATGCGGCTTTGACATAAATTCTTTCCAATTCGAGGGATCCGGCCTCGTTCACATCTGTTTGAGATCCTGGATGATTGATTTTAATGTAACCAATCAATTCACTGTCATTATATGCAAAATAGAATTCACTCCCTGGGTCAGACAGCTCTTTTTCTATTGTTGAAATATTAAACGCCCTATCAACATATGTATTGATATTTTCCGCTTTATTGTGGGGTGCAAAAGTCTGGTAGAAAGTATCGTGAGAGATTGCAGTCAATTCATTCAGGTCATTAAGTCCACATCTTTTATAGATAAGTCGGTTCATTTGAGAGTGGTTTTGTCAAAATTATATATTGGATCATTATTAACCGAACTGGCTACTATCATCAATTAGCACCTCTCTTAATTGCACTTAGTTGGATAACGATACGCCAACCTCGGTTACAGACCTTGGATTATTTCAACCCCAGCCCATAATGTCCTTAAAACCCATGTAAACGGATATGGCCAATAACCCTTTTATCTTGGTGTAAAAATGTTAATTTTGTAAGGAAGTAAGGACGCATTACTAAATGGAGTCATTAATAAGCACTATAACCTCAAAAGGTCAGATCACTATTCCTAAACCAGTTCGAACCAAATTAAGATTGGAAGCTGGCGATAAAATTGTATTTGAAGAATCCGAAGATTCATTTTTGCTCAAAAAGTTTATCATTGTAGATCTTCCTTACCTCAAACATCTGGACAGTACACTTAGCCCAGAATGGGATTGTGCAGAAGATAACGAAGCTTATGATAGCTTATGATAGCTGGGACATTGTAGTCGTACGATTTCCTTTTGTAGAAATAGCCGTCCAAAAATCCAGGCCAGTTCTGGTTCTATCAAACTGCAATTTTAATAATACAAACAATCAATTTATTGCAGTGATGATCACAACCGCTAAAAAGAGTAAATGGCCTGGAGACACGCTAATATCCGATCTTTCAACCACAGGCCTGAAAACTGAAAGCCTAATAAGATTGAAGCTTTTCACTATTCCCGATTCCATTCAACCTCGAAAAATAGGGAAACTTAGCCCGCCTGACATCAAATCGTTTAAGGTCAATTGGGAATCCAATCTTTTCTAAAGTTTTTGTATCTCCTGTCGTATAAAGCTCATCAGCTCTTTGATGTATGCTGAACTAAAGTCAAACTTAATATTAGCCACAGCATATACTTGAGGAATAGTTTTCAAGTTTCCTAGTTTTAATGCATTCATGTATCCCTCCAGGCCCTTCTCCCTGTCTTCCTTGAAATTCTTCCAGACAGCTACTGCCCCCAATTGTGCCATGCCGTATTCGATATAATAAAATGGCACTTCATACAGATGAAGTTGCTTCTGCCATAAATAATTCTTATTCTCTTCGAGACCAGTCCAGTCAGTAACAGCATCGCCAAACTGACTGAAAATCTCATTCCAGGCTGCTTTTCTTTCTTCAATTGAATGCTGCGGATGTTCATAGATCCAATGCTGGAATTTATCTATGGTTGCTACCCACGGAAGGGTATCAATAATCTGCTCTAAATGTTCTCGTTTTGCCCTCTTTAAATCATCTTCATTCTCGAAAAATAAGTCCCAATGATCCATTGAAAGGAGTTCCATGGACATTGATGCCAACTCAGCTACTTCTGATGGTGTCGACTTGAATTCAGAAAGCTCCAGATCCCTGGTCAGAAATGAATGAACGGCATGTCCCCCTTCATGAACGATGGTTACCAAATCCCGTAATGTAGAGGTGGCATTCATAAAAATGAAAGGCACGCCTATCTCCATCAAAGGATAATTATAGCCTCCTGGTGCTTTACCCTTTCTGGATTCGAGGTCCAGGTGACCCATTTCACTCATAATGGTCAGGCATTGGCCAAGAAATGGATCAAGTCTTCTGAAGCACTCGATAGTATTGGCAATCAAGTCTTCGCTAGAACTGAACGGTTTTAGTGCCGACTTGCCCGATGTATCAACTGCTTTATCCCAGGGTCTCAATTTATCTACCTGTAATTGCTCCTTCCGTTCAGCCGCTAATTCATTGAGGATTGGCACCACATTCTCGGCTACGGCCTCATGGAAATTGAAACAATCCTGTGGTGAATAGTCGAAACGGCTCATTGCAGCAAACATGTAATCCCTGTAATTTGAAAAATCCGCATTCACTCCCAATTGATGTCTCATGCCGATCAATTCAGAAAACAGTTCATCCAATTTATCCTTATCCTCAAGTCTTCTGGTGGCTATCAGGTTATAAACAGTCTCTCTGAGTTCACGATCAGTCTCCTGGAGTTTGACAGCGGCCTGCTGGAGGGTAAGCTCTTGTCCTTCCCACTCAATTGACATTGCCCCTGAAATAGTACCATACTCGTGTGACCTTTGTCCCAATTCCGCTTTAATCGCAATATTTGATTCTCTGAAGATTTCCACCTCCTTTTTCATGTTACGAATCAAAATATCATAACCGGGATCATTTAGCCCTTCGATCAGTCCTGATGCCAAGACCTTTTTATTCAACCGATCACTGAATGGAGCAATTTTAGGCTCAATCTCCGCCACAAAGTAGTTAAAACTCTCCTTCAGGTTTACATCTGTAGTGTCGCAGGTCATTTTGATATACCGCCAGGCCATATCTTCAGAAAGTACAGCTTCCAATTCACTGCGATCATTGAACCATTTTCTTAGCTCACTCAAGTCAGCAATAGTTCTTTTTTCTAAATCTTCAAGAAATGGATGTATGGTTTCCCAGGCTTCTAATTTGAAATTCTCCGGGAGGAATGTTCTTGGTTTACGTTTTGGGATTTCGATATTCATACCACGAAAATATTAAATTCAAAATGAAGGTCATCACGAATGGAATGAAGCGATCCATTTCAAATAGATTACTTCGCTACGCCCGTAACGACGATTGACTTGTTGCTTTAGATTTCTATTTCAACCTCGTCTGTGAGTGGCTTGCCCACGCAGGTAAGCACGTATCCATCTGCTCGTTCTTCTTCCGAGAGGGCTTCCGCATCAGACAAATCAACCTCACCGCTGAGGCACTTGCCCATGCAGGCAGTACATAGTCCGCTTTGACAAGAATAGGGCAAATCAATGTCCTGGCTCAAAGCAGTTTCAAGAATGCTTTTTCCTTTAGGAACATTGAACTCATACGATTGGCCATCATATTTAATTTTCACCAGACTACCCTCACCTGATGGAGCTTTCTTCTCGTCAGCTACAATTTCAGAAGGTGAAGTTGTACCGGCCACAAAGCTCTCTTTAAAAGTACAGTGTGGATCGAGATTTAGGCCCTCAAAAGCTTCAAAAGCCAGGTCCATTAAACCTTGCGGACCACATACATAATAAAGCGTAGACTCATTATTCCAATCCTTAAGCCCAGAAATCAGTGATTTCATTTTCTCGAGGTTCAGCATTCCAGACTCCCCGTCCCAATTGGCCGATGCATTGTCCAGACTCCTTATGTAGTTGAATCGATCACCATACTCCTCCTTGATCTTAGCCAGTTTATCCTGATAGATTATAGAATCAATATCGCGGTTGGCATATATTAAAGTGATGGTTGATTGTGGCTCCTTGATGAGGACTGATTTCAGGATTCCCATAATTGGGGTTATGCCGCTTCCTCCGCTAATTAAAACCAGATGACGCTGGTTATCTTCCTTGATATCGGGAGTAAAATGACCCAATGGTGGCATGAGTTCAATGCTGTCACCGGCTTTAACATTGTCGTTGATAAAATTTGAAACTAAGCCATCAGCTACTCGCTTCACCACTACAGCAGGTTTTTCATCCAGGTATGGAGAGGTCGAAAGCGAATACGCTCTCCTAACTTTTTCTCCATCGATAGGTAAGATTAAGGTCAGAAATTGACCGGGGGCATAATCCATTCCTCCTTCAGGCCAATCAAATTCCACCCTTACCGCATCCTTTGTTTCTTTAGTGACATTGCTTACAGTGAGGTTGATATATTTATCACGTGCGGGCGATGACTTTTCTTTCTTCTTTTTCTTAAATAAACCGAATACCATATGTGCTAAAATTCGGCTGCAAAGGTACAAGAATCACTTAACAACCGGAAGAAAAAAGGAGCATTACGATGAAGTTCCTCTTTGGGCTGGTATTCTGCTATTATTCTTTCAATTCAACCATGTGACATTTTTCCATTTCGATGTTGGAAAAGCCATTTCTTATACTCCCATCACTGGCCATGCCTGTCCATTCATGAGAGCCGGGTGATAAACTAAAGGTCATTGCGCCATCTGTGGTGCAAGTAGGTACGCTGCCCCAATAATTGGCATGTACCCTTTTCGTAATTGTGGCAACTGTTATATCAATGTAGAAACTGCTGGCTTCATCGGATTTGATCCAGAAAGATAACATACCTGGACCAGTTGGTATATTTTCACTATCAGCCGGTCTTATGATGACACTCGAATCGTCTTCACTATCTCCATTACAGGAAGTCATTAAGATTCCTGCGAAAAGTAAACTTATCGCAATGTGTGCAATTGAATTAGTCCGTCTCAAAATCTTATTAGTCCAAATTTTTGTGATAATTATCTTATCACAAAAACAATTGGGACAGAGGTATACCCTAAAGATTAAGGTTGGTTTTGAAATTCCTACTCCGGCAACAACTCCCTATTGAGTTAGCTGAATGGTCAGGCAACTATTCAATGTGACATCTGCTGTTCCACTCCAACTACTACCATCCTCACCTGCCCCTGTGTAATCATAGGTTCCAGGATCTTTGGTAAAGGTTTGGGCGCCGTCTTGTCCACAAGTTGGGGTTCCAGAGCTAAAGAATTTATCTATTCTTTTTGTATCACCGTCTAAAGTAATGTCGATATATGAGCCGCCAAGGGTTTCAGAGGCTGTCCAGAATGCTACCTGGCCAGTATCAGTTGTCCCCGAGCCAGTTCCACCGGTGCCACCAGTGCCCCCTGTTCCTCCGGTACTGCCTGAAGCCGAACTACCGACCCGAATCCAGGTTTGACCATTGATGGTTAGAGAGCTACCATCGGAACTGCAACTAAATGATAAGTTATCGGGATCGGGAACTCCAGAATCCTGGCCACAGATTATGATGCCCGTATAAGACAGAGTCACAGTCGACGATGAAGTTGACCAATTAAAATTTGTGATTGAAGCTGGTTCAGAGCAAACATTGTTACAGTCTGGCTGAGTTGTGAAACCTGAACCACTGGAATTGAATGTAATAAATGCAGCTTCTCCTGGACAATTATCTGGAATTGTCCATTCCCCTACCGGGCATGAATCCGATTCATCTGGCTCGAAATCATCATTGTTGTCGTCATCATCGTCACCAGAACATGATACTAAAAACAGTGCCATCGATGCGATAGACAAGAATGATAAAATCTTGATTGATAAGTTAGTCATGAATTCCCCAATTTTAATTAGGCCATAAGATGTTATAAAAATTTTATATCTCCCATATTTTTGAATGAAAAATGTGTTTTGCCGCAATACTGACATCGTGAAGCTCCCTGAGGTCGGGATTTCTATTTGCAACACTCCAAAAACAATGGGAGGTTCTTATCTTTGCCAACCTCAAAAATGACCAATTAATGGAACCTAAGAAAATTGCCTTAAATGACCTTCATGAGAAGCTTGGAGCAAAAATGATGTCCTTTGCTGGATATAATATGCCGGTACGGTATAGTTCGGATTTGGAAGAACATATGGCCGTAAGAGACGGAGTGGGCGTATTTGATGTTTCTCATATGGGTGAATTTATATTGAAAGGTCCCAAGGCACTGGACCTCATCCAAAGTGTGACTAGCAACGACGCTTCAAAAATGGAAGATTGGCAAGCCCAGTATTCTTGCCTGCCCAATGAAGACGGTGGTGTGGTAGATGACTTGATCGTCTACAGGTACAACCAGGAAGAATACATATTGGTAGTCAATGCCTCCAATATTGAGAAAGACTGGAATTGGATTTCAGATAGGAACACGCACGGTGTGGAGATGAGGAATATCTCTGACATGTATTCCCTACTCGCCGTTCAGGGGCCAAAAGCGATAGAAGTACTGCAAAAAATTACTCCCCTCGAACTTTCTGAGATTGGTTACTATAACTTCCGTGTGGGTGAAATGGGAGGAATTCCTCATGTGATGATCTCGGCAACAGGTTATACCGGCTCGGGAGGATTTGAATTGTATGTGAAAAATGAAGAGGTAGAAAAGCTTTGGAATGCTGTTTTCGAAGCGGGAGCTGAACATAATATCAAACCAATCGGTTTGGGTGCAAGAGATACCTTGAGATTAGAAATGGGGTTTTGCTTATATGGAAATGATATTGATGATACAACTTCTCCGCTCGAAGCAGGGCTTGGCTGGATCACCAAATTCACCAAAGATTTTACTAACTCAGTAAATCTGGCGAAGCAAAAAGAAGAAGGTGTGCAAAAGAGATTGGTTGGTTTTGCTCTGACCGAAAGAGGTATTCCCAGGGCTCACTATGAAATATTTAATACCGATGAAGAGTTAATCGGTGAAGTTACTTCCGGGACAATGTCTCCATGCTTAAATGTTGGAATCGGAATGGGTTATGTAAAGACTGGATATCATAAAGCTGATACTGAAATATTGATCGGTATACGTAATAAGAAGCTAAAAGCTAAGGTGGTCAAACAACCGCTGCTTAAAAATTATCAAGCTTAGCGTATGCCGGCTTTAGAGGTCTGCCTAACTCCCGAACTTATTCATCTTCATCCTCCCGTAGGAAAAACAGTTGTAGTGACAGACATTTTGCGGGCAACCTCCTGTATGGTCACTGCCCTGGCCAATGGGGTGGAGAGCATTACGCCAGTGGCATCTGTGGAAGAATGTCAGGTCTTGCAGCATAAAGGTTATATCGCGGCTGGTGAAAGAAATGGAGTTCAGATCGATGGTTTTGATCTCGGGAATAGTCCTCTCAGTTATTTGAATGAAGCATATTCCGGAAAGAAAGTAGCCATGACCACCACCAACGGGACCCTGGCCATTAGCAGATCCAGTGGAGCTAATACTATTCTTATTGGAGCATTCCTTAATCTATCCAGCCTAATCGATCATCTATCCATTCAGACTGATGATTTACTCATTGTATGTGCCGGATGGAAAGGTAAAGCCAGTTTCGAGGATACTTTATTTGCCGGAGCATTGGTAAGCAAGCTATTTCCAATCTACGATACTGACAGTGATGCCGCTGTCATGGCTCGAGAAGTTTATGAGATGAACCAAGGGAATCTCTTAGGTGCTATTCAGAAGTCTTCTCACTACAAACGCCTTAAAGATTTGAATATTGATGATGATTTTGAGTTTTGTGCAACCATAGATAAATTCGAGATAGTGCCGGTGTTGGAAAAGGGTGTGCTGGTTCCTTCCCATCGCTGAGCCCCAGGCGGCAATCCAATCTCCTATCCGTTCTCAAATTATTGAGGAGAGCCTAATTCCACCTAAAATCGTCATTGCGAACGTAGTGAAGCAATCCATTGCGCTATTAGGTCAGTCATTCCGCTGGATTGCTTCGGCTGCGCCTCGCAATGACGCTAATTTTTTAGTCGTCTTCATAAATAGGCTTACTCGGTTCTCAAAATCTCGGCCGGGTTAACCCTACTGGCCTTCAACACCTGGCCTGAAATCGTAAGCACAATAGTCGAAAGGATAATTGCCAAAGCCAGGGCGAACGGCCCCCAACCGGACCCCTTTGGATCTGTATAGATAGAGTTGACCAATTGCATGATCAGCAAATAGCCAATTGGTGCCCCGATAAAGAAAGAGATGAGAACCGTCCACATGTAATCCTTGTTAGCCAATTTAATGATGTTAAGTTGCCCAGCTCCCAGTGCTTTTCTGATGCTAAATTCCTTTAGTCGTTTCGTAATATTTAGAGATAAGAGGCCAAATAAACCAATACTGGCGAGGATAATGGCTACCAACGAAACAAAGCTGATAATAATGATATTGGATTCATTATCGCTGTGAAACCGTTGAAATACCTCATCCTGGTATTGCCCTTCATAGGGGTCATTCGGAGCTAAATCAAGCCACGCTTCTCTCATATACTCATCCACCTCATTCAATTTACCTGAAGTGCTCTTAAGGGTCAGGTAGCCAAAATTTTCTTCATTGGACATCCTAAAAAATATTGGGTGTCGGTCAGCAAAGAAGTCGTTAAAGTAGAAATCCTCGATTACGCCGATTATTCGGTAGTTAATACTGTCATATTTTATAGTTTCATTAAGCGGGTCCTCAAAACCCAATTTAGCTACCAGGTCTTTCGAAACAACCATGGATTGTGTTAAGTCTGTTGGCTTAGATTCTTCAAAAAAACGCCCTTCGATTAGCTTGATATTCATAGTTTCCAGGTAGTTGTAGCCAACATCGTAACTCATCACTGTAAACTGGCTCTTCAAATGTTCAAGCGTGGTTAATTTATTGGCTCTGGCCACATGGTATTTGGATCCGGCCACGCTTTTCACTTCTTTGTTCTGCAATGCCTTGTCCCGGAGGCCATTAAACATCTCACTATTAGTAAAGGGAATAGACAGCACATTAGCCTGCTCATAGCCCCAATCTTTGTCTTTTAGATAAAGGGCATTATCTGTAAATACAAATGACCCTATTATAGTGGTAAAAGCAATGATGAACTGAAAAGTGAGCAGAATTTTACTGAATATATTTCTGCCTCCAAATTTTTGTTTGCCAGTAAAAATCCGTATCGGATCAAACCTGGATATATAAAATGCCGGGTAGGCTCCTGACGCCAATCCAATGACGATCAGCAAACCAACAAAGAAGCTGACCGCGATGGTAACACTTGAAAATGCGAATGGTATTGTAATGGGAATCAGGGAATTCAACCCTGGAAGTAAAAAGAATGAGCAAAGGGCGGTACCAATAATCAAGGCGAACAAACAAAGCAATACGTTCTCTGTTAAAAATTGGTATACAATCCCTTTGCGGGCACTACCAAACACTTTGCGAAGACCAATTTCCTTTAATCTTTTGGTGGCAGAAGCAACGGCCAGGTTCATGTAATTGAAACAGGCCAGTACCAACAGTAAAATAGCAATTACTGAAAGGGCAATTCTTCCCGCGGGATGACTCCCTTCTGCGGTTGAGCCATCGATTACAAAATTATTCAGGGCCAGTGTTTCCAAAGGCCATATTTGAAACTTCTCTATCGGCCATTTTGTGTCGGTAGCATTCTGCAATTTAATGTAAGGTTGCATGGCAGTCTCCAGTGCAATGGGGTCGCGTTCAGGATAAAGCTCTACAAAAGTGGCGTCGGTGTAATCTCCCCAGTTATAGTAATCCTTAAGCTTAAGATCGAAGAAATTGCTGAAGGGAATCAAAACATCAAAGCCGAAACTCATATTTTTAGGAAATTCATCGAATACTGCTCCAACCACAAAAGACTTGATCTCTTCATTGGAGAATTTAATACTTACCTCCTTACCCATAGGATCTTCATAACCAAAATATTTATCCGCGTAACGCTTGCTAATAACTATTTGTCTTTTGGTATCCAGCACAGATTTGTTGCCGTAGAGTATTGGATAATCAAAAATTCTCATGAAATCCGGATCAGTAAAGGCGATTAATTCATTGAAAACGTTGTCCTTATACCTGACATTACCACGTTGGTACTCAATCCTCGCTACTCGCTTTACTTCCGAATGGTTGCTGAGCATCTCAGGACCAAGCAACATAGGAGAATCACCCCAAAGTTGTGTTTCCGCATCTTCCTTTACATGATTAATGACCTGGTAGATATTGGCGTAGTTGTTGTGAAAAGTGTCCACATTATATTGATAGTCAATGAAAATGAACACGGTTATGGCTACACCCACCGCTAATGCCAGGCCTAAAATGTTGATAGATGAGGCTACAGCATTCTTGGACATATTGCGCAGCCCTACCTTTAAATAATTTTTAAACATGGGTAGTTGATTTATTTGAGTTTTTGAATTTGACCTTTTAACAGTTGACCACCGAAAGAACCTGATCACATCCCAAACGAATTTGCGATCTGCCGCTTTTCTACCTTGGGTTTCGCAATGTCTTTTATAGAGTTCATAGGCATCACCCTGGATGTCCTCCAATAACGCGGGGTTACAGTACCATGCG
>JAJCYL010000674.1 GCA_029262955.1 Cytophagales bacterium
CCGGGCTCAGCTTAATGTGACGCAAGCGTTTCCCCGAACCCTCAAGTAACCCCAACTTATCAGGTAATTCTGCACCATAAAAAAAACCAACATTTACGTGTGATGTGAAGATATTGACGTATGCGAACGGTGCACTATCTACACATCCGATTGGATAGCCATCATGGAAAATATCCTCAACATCAGAGCCACATCTCTTAATGGCAGCAAACCACTTTGCGGCAATCGGCCTTAAATCTTCTGGTTTTTGCTCTAACCATGGATCCATATCAATTTCCTGTATGTCGTTACCGGTATATTTTAGCAGTGTTTCCATTCGTTGTATGAGATATTTGTTAATTATTCTATAGGTGTAAATTCAGAAAACAAATTAGTGCTTTCATCTAAATCACCTATTGGAACATATTCACAAACTTGCGCATAGTCATTCCACATTTTTTGCATAACAGGATTGGAATGAGCTGATTCTATTGCTTCCTTAGATTTCCATCCAAAAATTTCAATTATTGTTCCATCCTTAGATTGCATTTTAATCGGCTTCCTATTCGAAACTAAGTTTTCCCCATCAAGAATTTGCCAATGAACTTTCATTAATTCTAACAATGCAGTCTCCCTCCCAGGAAATGGTTTATATCCGACAACTACTATTCTTTCCATCACATTTTCTTTCATGATTTTCTGTTCGTTTTGTGAGACTGCTAACTTATGTTGTTTTAAGTGTTCTGAAAGAGCACTTGAAACTTCTTAATAAATCGAGTGTCTGTGACACGGACACTTATTCAATAATATCGGAATCAGTGAATTTATAAGGACATCATTCAAATTTAACGGAATGCAGTAAGGCCGTCAAGTCATCCTTCAGAAGACTTAAAAGAAGTGGGTAGTTCAATTAAACGTCTATTTGTGAAACTCATTTGTGAGACGGGTTTATGAGACTAAATCTAAATACTTGTTGGATGAATTGAAAGGTTTTATCAAACGGTCGTTTAGTCAAACTGAGTAAACGGAATGCAGCAAAGCCGTGTCTAAGACACTCGATTCATTTAAAGCTTTCAAGTCATCCTCCGGAAGACTTAAAAGAACATTACAGCGTGGACTATTAGTGAAGCTCTAATCTGCCAATAATCTATCCATAAGACAGGTATCAAGCAATTAGTTTAGAAAATCCTGCAACCTTTCTTCCCTTCCTAGGTACTCTACTAAAATAAACCACCAATAATGCTACGAAACTACCTGCTCGTAACTCTTCGAACCTTAAGGAAACAAAAGCTATTCTCCATTATTAACATTCTGGGTCTTACCATTGGGATGACTACCTCGGTACTTATCCTCATGTGGGTACAGGATGAATTGAGTTATGATAACTTCCATAAAGACCTAAGCCAGATCTACCGGGTCTATGAATACCAAACTTATTCCGGTGATGGTTCTTTCCATACTTATTCAACTCCCGGTGCACTGGCACCAGCGTTAAAAGAAAGTTATCCGGAGATTGTAGCATCTGCGCAATTCTCTCCGGTTCATAGCAATGTAGTGTTCAATTACCGGGACAAACTGTTTAATGAAAACAATGGATATTTCGCCGGGCAAGATGTTTTTGAGATCTTCCAATTTGAGTTTTTAAAAGGTCAATCTGCTGGTGCATTGATCAGACCCCATACGATGGTGATTAATCGTAGCATGGCAGAACGCTATTTTGGGACGGATTGGGAAAGTAAAAATGTTATCGGTGAAAGCATTCTACTCTCTAACAACTGGCAATACGAAATTACCGCGGTCGTTGAGGATTATCCCTTTAATTCAGTCTTTGATTTTACTTTCATGGTACCATTCGAGTCTCTTAGTGAAATGTGGGACTGGGACACTTTTATGGAATGGGGAAGTAATTACACCAGCACCTATGTCAAACTATCGGCTGGTTCAGATTCGGAGGCCTTGAACCACAAAATCACAGATTTTATCAAAGAAAGAAATCAAGGTTCAGTAATAGACCTATTTCTATACCCTTTTTCGGAATCTTACTTACATCGATTGAGCGGTGGCGGCCGTATTCAATATGTCCGCATATTTTCTGCGATTGCAATCTTTATTCTGCTCATTGCCTGCATCAACTTCATGAACCTGGCAACTGCCAAGTCAGGTATTCGATCAAAAGAGGTGGGTATTAGGAAATCAATTGGGGCCCACAAGAATCATCTGGTTATCCAGTTTCTTTTTGAATCCATTGCCATGGCTGTCATCTCATTGATTGCAACTATAGTAGCAATTCACTTGCTACTACCCAGCTTCAATGAGCTAAGCGGCAAGAGCATGACCATCGATTACACAGCCTGGACCCATATCATCGGACTGATCAGCATTACATTAATCACCGGTGTCGTTGCAGGGAGTTATCCGGCATTTTACATCTCTTCCTTTAAACCAACCGATGTTTTGAAAGGAGTGGTTCAGCTAAAAGGGGCGGCATTAAGGAAGGCATTGGTAATCATTCAATTCTCATTATCTGTAATATTGATCGTCAGTACCATCGTTATCAATAAACAGCTTTTTTTTATCCAAAACCGGGAAATTGGCTACCAGAAAGAAAACATAATCTACTTTGAGATTAATGATAACTTCACTCGAAGATATCCACTTCTCAAAAACCAATTCTTACAAATCCCGGAAGTAGCTAATGTATCTGCAAGTCAACAATTACCGGTTGATGTTGGTAATTCAACCGGCAACGTTCAATGGCCAGGAAAAGATCCTGATATGAGTGTATTGATAAATGTAATGCGCGTAGACTATGATTATATCAATACGATGAAAATGGAAATGGCAGAAGGCAGGGATTTCTCAATGGATTTTGCTTCTGATTCGACAAACTATCTGGTAAACGAAACCTTTGCTAATATGATTAGTGACGATAGTGCCCTTGATACGCCAATCACTATGTGGGAAGAAAAAGGTAACATTATTGGAATTGTCAAAGACTTTAACTTCCGGCCATTGACCGACAAGATTGATCCAATGATCTTCCGCTGTGATCCTGAATCGGTTGGTACAGTTACAATTCGATTGGACGGAGGCAAGTTTAGTGAGGCATCAGCCAGTATGGAAGAGATATGGAAAGATGTTAATCCTGACCTTCCTTTCGAATTTCATTTCCTTGACAAACAATTTGATGAGTTGTACCGGGCTGAGATTATGACGGGTAAGTTATTTAATATTTTTTCTGGATTAGCCATATTTATTTCATGCCTAGGGTTATTTGGTCTCGCAGCCTTTACGGCAGAGCAAATGAAAAAAGAGATTGGCATACGAAAGGTGCTCGGGGCTTCTGTCCAGGGGATTGTGTTCCTGTTCTCAAAGATCTTCACCAAATGGGTGATTGTATCGAACATCATTGCACTACCCATTGCCTACATTATCACTGATATGTGGCTTGAAGACTACGCTTATCGAATCGATGTGGATGGTTGGATATTGGCATCAGCAACTGGCGTTTCGTTGTTCATAGCACTAAGTACCATCATCTACCAATCTCTACGAACTGCGGTTTCCAATCCGATAGATGCCCTGAGGAGCGAGTAACAGTACTCTGATTACAAAGTTCGTTCCCGCAATTTTTGAAGATTCCTTGAAATAAAAGCATTTCGTAAAGAATTAAAGTCCTTTACCTGTGGAGCCTCTTTTACGATATGCTCATAAGTTGTCAGTGCATCCAGCAATAACCCTTTCTCTTCAAAATAGGTGGCCAATACCAATTGATCCAATAGTGTTAATGGATGTAATGCATCCTTAAAGAACTGAACCTCTCTTGCTACTTGCTCTGCCGTGGGACCATTTATTCTCGTCAGACCATACCGCCAGGAAGACAGATCCTGATCTTCAGCACAGTAAACAATAAATGAAATGATTTTTCTGTTAGAAACACTTCCAACATCCATTAGCCTCTCGTCCGAAAAGTTCAGGGTAAATTTCGGCTCCTCCACAATTTCCGATATCAGCAATCGATCATAAAGATCCATGACATTTACAATATATCGACTCCCCAATGGTCCCACGCCATCCTGCCATCTCATTTCAATCTCCTCATTAAATACCGGATTCAATTTCTTGGGATTTACGGCTACTCCAACGAGCTTATCGCTGCTGACACTGCCTGGCAAAACATTCAGTCCAAGAGCTATCTCCGGGTTATCGTCAATCGCGGATAAAATCGCGGTTACCTGATCCCAGCGTGCATTCAAATGCCACTTTGCTATGCCCTCCCGGCCTCTAAACTTTTCAATTAGACTTTCGACTGCGTATGTTCCTTGTTCCACTATTTCCATCGTTTGGCCACTCTTGTGGACCAATCCTAAATAGCAATTGTTAGAGGTAACTAACTTACCGGAGGATAGTAACATATCTCCAGCCTCTAGTTTTTTAGATTCCTGGTTTTCGCCGTTAACCAGTATATTATTTCCCTCACTGGCTATGACTCTAAAGACATATTCCTGGGCAAATACGAGTTGTACTGAAAATACGAGCACAACGAAAAGAGCTGATCTTTTGATAATAATGCGGTTTAATTGCTATGTAATTCGAACGAGTTAACCACCTTCATTAGATGGCTACTAACAGCAGAATGGAATTACTACGAGTAGGTCCCGAATTTTCCAGATCTGCCCATACGATTAGAGTAGGCACTTCTAATTTAAGTATTTTTACTTATAAACACCACTTATACAATACTTATTATATCAACATACTTGAATTAACCTAAGTCTAAACAAAAAATTAAAATCGTTTATCATAATTAAACGATATATAAAAAATGACGTTACGATACTCCTTTGAGCCTGATCTCCAACCCTATACCTCTGACTTGAATTCAAACCCACATTATTAACAAAAAGCTATTAGATTGTGTTCCATAAATTCATCGCCTATTAGTTCAATTTCAATGAATCCATTATGAGAAAGGCACTCCTATTATTACCTATAGCACTCTGTTTCTCGTGTACCGCCCAAAATACAGCTGAGCGTCTTGGCTATCAAAAGGATGCCATCCTTTTGATTCTACATGGAGATGACCTGGGTGTTGCACATTCAGAAAATCTCGCATCAATTGACGCTTACGAAAATGGGGGAATCAATTCTGCAAGTATAATGGTCCCATGTCCCTGGTTTCCGGAGATTGCCGAATATGGAGTTAAAAATCCTGATTTCGATCTCGGTCTACATCTAACCCTTACCTCTGAATGGAACACCTACAAGTGGGATGGTGTGTCCTCCTCATCCACCATACCTTCACTGCTGAATAAGCAGAAACATTTTTACGCTTCAAGCGAAGATGTGGGTCAAAAAGCCAATCTCGCTGAGGTAGAAATAGAAATCAGGGCTCAGGTAGACCGAGCCATTGCTTTTGGATTAAAACCTACCCACCTGGACAGTCATATGGGTAGTCTTTTTCAAACGCCCGATCTCTTCAAAATCTATCAAAAAATTGGGGCTGACTACAAAATTCCGGTTTTCATACCCGATGGATCATTAAAAGGTGTTCAAGTGCTTATTGATGCCATCCAACCTGGCCAAATCGTGGTAGATAATTTAGCAATGCTAGGACCTGAGGTATCAGTTGATCAATGGCAAAATCATTATCTGGATATTATCAGAAATCTAAAGCCCGGCTTGAATGAAATCATTGTGCATCTGGCTTATGACAACGATGAGATGCAAGCGATTTCAATAGACCACCCGGATTTTGGAGCCGCATGGAGACAAAGGGACTATGAGGTTGTACTCAGTCAGGCGTTTAAAAACCTCATCGTTGAAAGAGATGTTAAATTGGTTACCTGGCGTCAAATCCAACATTTGCAATACCCTGATTGACTATTGAATTGATCGATATCCTTCTTTGACCTTGGCATAAATTCCTTATCTTTAGAATAACCGTCACTAGCCATTTCAGCACATGATGTTTATCAATGACCCCCAATCAAAGTCAGTAATCACTGTAATTTTTTTACTCTTTATTCAATTCTCATGTTCCAACCTGGAAACTGAGGAAGAACCAATAATAGCAGTGGATTCCCCGGAATCTGTGACTCACCCCATGGATGCATTGACCGGTGGTGAAATGCAAACACTGCTGTCCGTACTAGAAAAAGAAGGCCATCTTGATGAAAATACCAGATTTCCTCTGATCAACCTGAAAGAACCACCCAAATCAAAGGTTTTGTCCTGGGCGAATGGTGCCCCATTTGGCCGTTCAGCTTTTGCCATGATCAAACAAGGCAAGCAAGTATTTGAAGCGGTTGTTGACCTGCAGAAAGAAGAAATGATCAGCTGGAATGAAAAAGAGGGTGTACAAACAACTTTTCTAATGGAAGAGATGGATTTTGCCACCAATATATGCAAGGAGAATAAGGACTGGCAGGAGGCGATAAAGAAAAGAGGCTACACCTCTTTTGATGATATTTCAGGCCAACCACTTTCCCCCGGATATTATAACATACCCGAGGAGGAAGGTCTTAGACTAATCAAAGCTGCATTCATGGATCATGGAGGTGCCAAAAACCACATATTTGGAAAACCGATAGAGGGTCTTTACGCCATAGTAGACATTGAGAACAAAACCGTACTCAAGATAATTGACACCGGTGTAATCCCTGTTAATACGGAGAACCACGATTATGATGAGGGTTCGGTCAGTGGCAAGCGACAACAAATGCACGCTGTGAGAAATACAGCTCCCACTACAAATATCAAGCGAGATGGAAATGTATATTCATGGGACCTATGGAAATTCCACTTTCGGATTGATAGTCGCTTAGGCCCAATTCTGTCTTTGGCCAAATTTGATGACAGGTCGGTGGTATATCAGATGTCTATCAGTGAAATGCAAGTGCCTTATCAGGATCCTGATATTGGCTGGTTTTATAGAACATTCATGGACGTTGGTGAATATGGATTCGGTAGCCTGGCCACTCCTCTACTCCTGGGAAAAGATGTTCCTGAAGACGCTATTCTACAAGATGCCATATTACCGAACGACCGTGGTGAAGCTACAGTGCTCAGTAATGTTGCTGCCATTTTCGAAAGAAACACTGGCAAGCCCTTGTGGCGTCACTATGAGGGCATGAATCAAACACAGGAAAGCCGTCCAGCAGTGGAGTTGGTTCTCAGAATGATACCAACCATTGGCAATTATGATTATATGGTAGATTTTATTTTCACTCAGAATGGGAATATCAAGGTTGAAGTGGGCGCCACAGGTATTGACGCAGTTAAAGGGGTAAAAGCTCAAAGTATGGACGATGAAGGAGCCGAAGAGGAAACACAATATGGAGAGCTAATCGCCAAAGGATTAGTAGGCACTTATCATGACCATTTTCTCTCTTTCAGGGTTGATGTTGATATTGATGGATCCAAAAACTCATTTCAAAGAGATAAATTGGTTAAAACCAAGTTTCCAGACAATGTTCCCAGACTAAGTGGATGGAAAGTTGAACCTGAAACCAAGCAATCAGAAGGACCTGTTGAGAAAGTAATGGGACAGGATGAATTTTGGCGCATAGTTAATCCCAACCAAAAGAACTACCTGGGCAACAATACGAGTTACCACCTCAGGCCAGGCATGTCGCATTTATCTCTCCTCGACCCAGAGGATTATCCACAGAAAAGAGCTGCCTTCGCTGCCAGGCATTTATGGGTAACAACCTATAACCCTGATGAGAATTATGCAGCTGGAATGTATCCCAATGCGAGCAAAGGTGGAGATGGTCTTCCCAACTTTATCTCGGATAATCAGTCAATCGTTAATGAAGATATCGTCTTATGGTACACTATGGGATTTCACCACTTGACCATCTCAGAAGATTGGCCAATCTTGTCAACAATGCTATACAGCTTCACCTTAAGGCCTTTTAATTTCTTTGATCGTAACCCGGCCCTTGATGTAAAAGCTGAATTTAAGGAATAAGGTATCTCCAATAATGGGGGAGACTATCCCCCTACAAACCAATCTTTCCGTTTCTCAAAATCGTGCTTGAGGTATTGTTCACTATCATTAGTATTACCTTCAAATGAACGTAACGACATGAAAAACACTATCCTACTCATATTCCTGCTGCCATTAACCATTTTGGCACAAATCCCAAAGCCTGCAGATGTTTTCGGTTTTGAGCCCGGTGCAGATTACAAACTAGCTGACTATACACAACTGCAGGACTATTATCAAAAACTTGACAAAGCTTCTGACCGTGTTGTACTAACAGAAATTGGCAAAACCACCTTAGGCAGGCCCATGTTGCTCCTCTTTATCTCAAGTGAAGACAACATTGCCAATCTTGATAAATACCGCAAAATCAGTCAGGACATGGCCCTGGCAAAAATCGATCAGGCCACAGCGATGCAAAATACCAAAGATGGTAAGGCAATTATCTGGCTGGATGGAGGCCTGCATGCCACTGAAAGAGCTCCAGCCCAAATGTTACCCGAATTGGCCTATAAGGTAGCTACAGAAGAAACGGATGAAATGAAGAAGATCCGCGACAATGTCATAATGCTTCTTATGCCGGTTATGAATCCAGATGGATTGGAGATCGTGGTGGATTGGTACAAGCAAAACCTTGGAACTCCTTATGAAACTACCGGCCCACCCATATTATACCATCACTATGTCGGGCATGACAATAACCGTGACTGGTTTATGAATAATATGTCTGAGAGCTACCACGTTAACGAAATTCTCTACAATACCTGGTATCCACAGATTGTCTATAACCATCACCAATCCTCACCTCCCTGGGCCAGAATATTTTTACCTCCCTTCTCGGATCCTGTTAATCCGAGAATTCACCCCGGAACAACCACAGGAACTAACCTGGTCGGAACAGCCATGGCCAACAGATTTGCCATAAAGAAAATGCCGGGAGTTATCTCTCATCTCACATTCAGTATGTGGTGGAATGGTGGAATGCGAACAGTCCCCTATTATCACAATATGGTAGGCATTCTTACAGAGACCGGTCATACGACGCCAACTCCAAGGATTTATCCACCTGATTCTATCCCAGAAGAAATCGGACGAGGTAGAGGAAAAGTTCCCACAAACGGAACTAAAATATTCTATCCGTACCCCTGGAAGGGTGGTGAATCTCACTTCCGGGATGCAATAGATTATACGCTAACTGCTTCTATGGCTGTACTTGATCTCGCCGCTGACCGCAAGGAAGAATACCTCTACAATATTTATTCTATGGGTAGAGATGCCATTGAGTCCAATATCCTGGAAGATTTTTACGCTTACGTCATTTCTGCCGAGCAGCATGATTATAATGAGGCTACGAATCTGGTCAATGTTCTTCGTCAAGGGGGAGTGGAAGTACACAAGGCCACCAGAAATTTCACCGCTGAAGGCAAAAGCTACAAAGCCGGATCTTACATTGCTTATGGCGCACAAGCCTTTAGACCTTACCTCGTTGATCTAATGGAATCGCAGGAATATCCGGACAAAAGGGCCTATCCTGGCGGACCTCCGGTTCCCCCATATGACCTTGCTGGCTGGACATTACCTATGCAAATGGGACTGGATGTGAGCAGAGTTAAGGCTGAATTCAAAGCCAAAACAGAAGAAATAACTACACGGGCATCCATCAAAGAAGGTGTAGTATCGAAAGGCAGCTATGGATATGTTTTATCAGCAAAAACCAATCATAGTTACAAGGCAGTTAATCAATTGCTTGATCAGGGAATTAAAGTTTATCGCTTGACGGCGTCTTCTGGTGACCTCCAGGCCGGAGATTTTGTAATAGAAGGGACGCTGGATAAGTTTAGTGAGATGGCCATTCAGCTTGGGATAAACTTTGAAGGGTTGAATGCTGAGCCAAGTGTGGCTAAAGTCGAAATGACAAGACCAAAAGTAGGCCTGTACAAAAGCTGGTGGGCCAATATGGATGAGGGATGGACTCGCTGGTTCCTCACCGAATACAATTTCGACTGGGATACCTTGCATGACAATGATATCAGAGACCGTGATCTAAGCCAGTATACGGCGATAATAGTACCTGACCAAAATCCTGAAAGAATCCTCAATGGGCATCGCCCAGGAAGTATGCCCGAACAGTATACCGGTGGAATGGGATTAGCTGGCACATACAAACTCCAGGAGTACGTAAAATCTGGTGGGATATTGATTGCCTTTGATAAAGCAAGTGATTTATTCATTGAGCAATTTGGACTTCCAATTAAAAACGTGACAAAAGACCTGACTGATCAAAAATTCTTTATTCCCGGATCTTTGATCAGAACCGCGGTAAAAACAGAGCATCCCCTTGCTTATGGAATGCAAAGTGAGGTAGCAGCATCCTTTAATCGAAGCCGGGCCTTTAGCACAATCGTTAAATCTAATAAAGGTGAGCAGGGAACAGAGTATACCGTTGCGGTAGCACCCAGACCCGATGTTGAAATTGTGGCTTCTTATGCAAAGGATGACCTACTGATGAGCGGATGGGCGCTCAATGAGAAGAAATAT
>JAJCYL010000675.1 GCA_029262955.1 Cytophagales bacterium
GTTTTCAGATAGGGTTCAGTAAACTCTTCGGCGAGGAAGCCAAATCCGGGAAAAATGGCGGTCCATGCCCAATCCTTGATTTCAATCTTATGAAGCGTTACAGCCAGTATATCTCCTGGTTGAGCTCCTTCTATGAAAACAGGGCCGGTTAAGGGGTGGATGGGATCAAAGCTAACCGAAGCCAGGTCCTTCACCGTAGAATTCGAATTGAGCTGCCCATCGGTAGCTTCTTCTGTATTGAATTCAATTACCGATCCATTTGGAACGCTCAGAGCAGGGGAGATGCTGCGACTAAACTTATTGTGAGTCTGGCTGTTTGATAAAGAATATTGCGGTTCTGGTATTTCTTTGCTAATTGACTCCTGTGCTTGTTGGTTTACCTCATTACAACTTGCTACCAATCCTGCGCTGATAATTAAGTAGATAAATTGTTTCATGGTCATATAGTTGGTGAATAACCATGAAGATACTCAAAACGAGTTATTCTATTTTAATGGTATTAGACGTATCTGGTTCGAGACGAACCTGGCTTGCCACATTTGCATGCCTCCAAAATCTACCAGAACACCCCACACTTTTTCCTTCGGGGCATCGATAGTTACTTCTCTTTCTATGCGGGTGGCTTTTATTTGGGAAGATTTATTTTCTTAATTTAATGGTGTTTTAGCAGCAGATAGTCCTTTTGGAGTTTCCAAATCCCACTAAACTTTCCTCCTGGAGTAATATTTTCTGTGCTTATTCCTCTCGTTCTTATTCGCCTGATTGGTTTGGCCTCCACTGGCAGATCTTTTCTGACCGCTCGGCGGTTGTTTGCCTAATTCGCTTACCGGATCCTTGAGAAAAGGATGATCTCCCACTATTGGAATCTCCTGATTGATCAATTTTTGGATATCCTTCAAATAGGCTCTTTCCTCTAAATCACAGAAGGATCTTGCTATGCCACTTGCCTTCGCTCTTCCAGTTCGACCTATTCGATGGACATAGGTTTCAGGGATGTTTGGTATATCGTAATTTATCACTTGTGATAGTTGATCTATATCAATCCCTCTGGCGGCAATGTCAGTTGCTATCAATACACCGATGTCGCCATTCTTAAAGTCACCCAATGCTTTTTGCCTGGCACCCTGAGACTTATTGCCATGGATTGCGGCGGCGTTTATGCCTGCCTTACCCAATAATTTCACAATCTTATCAGCCCCATGTTTGGTCCTTGAGAAGACCAATGTGGAGTCAACAGGATTTGACTCAAACAGGTGGATTAAAAGTTTAGCCTTATTTTTTTTATGAACGAAGTAAACAGCCTGTTCTACCTTTTCTGCAGTTGTTTGTTCGGGCCTCACCGTTACTTTTTCAGGATTTCCTAAGATCTTTCTGGACAGATTCACAATGTCAGGAGGCATTGTGGCTGAGAAAAAGAGTGACTGACGCTTCTCAGGTAACTTAGCAATAATCTTCTTGATATCATGAATGAAGCCCATATCAAGCATTCGATCAGCTTCATCCAATACGAAGTATTCTATGTCTCGAAGGTTGATAAATCCCTGGTTCATTAAATCCAATAGTCGACCTGGAGTGGCAATTAGAATATCAACACCTTTTCTTAGTTCATTTGTTTGAGCGCCTTGTTTTACGCCCCCAAAAATGACGGTGTTTTTGATGCCCGTATACTTACCGTAGGCATGAAAACTTTCAGCAATTTGAATGGCCAATTCACGGGTAGGTGTGACTATTAGTGCCCGAATTTTTCGATGACCCTTGATGCGATGTTTGTCAAGGTACAGATGCTGAAGGATAGGCACAGCAAAAGCTGCAGTTTTACCGGTGCCAGTTTGTGCACAGCCAAGCAGGTCCTTGTGATTGAGTAAAATTGGTATTGATTGCTCTTGTATGGGGGTTGGTTCTTTGTAGCCTTCGGCAAGCAGAGCCCTCCAGATGGGTTCGATAACCCCTAAATTCTTGAAATTCATTTATTCAGATAAGGCCGCAAAGGTACGGGTATCCTTTGGATAATCTTGCTTTTGACTGTAATGAGGTGTTCTCGATACTTTTTAGCTTGATACTTGTGCAATAAAAGACCGTGCTTCTTCAATTTCGGGCCTTTTACTGTTTGAATTAGCAGTGAGGGCGATGAGCTGCATGTAATATGCGACGGCTTTCTTGTTATCTCCAGCTTTTTTTGCCGCAATAGCGGCTCCATAGATACCATTAAATCGGTTTGGTCGAATTTTTAAATTCGATTCATAAGCGGATAGTGCTTGATTTGGCTTTCCGGCCCCCAATAGCAAGTCCCCTAACAGTTCTTGCGAAGGCAACACTTCTCCTGGCGTCAGAGAGTGTTTTTCCGTTTTGCTCTCCATTTCTGCAGAAACCCTCATAAGCTCAATTGAATGGTCTATATTTCCTTCTGTAAACTGGATCCAGGCCTCTGCAGCTTTAATCATTATCAAGACCTGATTGGCCATATAAGTATTGTCCTTATCCAGTAAGTACTGATGGCACTTATTGATTTCATCAAGATCTCTCCTCGCTGCTTCCAAATTGTTGGTATGAACCGCACCAAGGATTCTGGTAAAGTGTATTATGCCATTTGACCACGGAAATCTGTCTGCAGGATAATCTTGCGATGGCATTTTTAGTTCTGCGGCCTTTTCCCATTGTCTTGTCTCAAGATAAAAACGGGCTGGAATGGCTGCTGTCGGATATGCACCTTTGACACCAAGAGGATGAATATTGGGTATCGACTCAAGGTAATCTAACAGTTGTTTTGCTTCAGTTATTCTTCCCTGTTGTAAATAGGCATATACCAAATAATCTGTGCCATGGATTTCTTCATCCCAATTTCCATTCATGCCTACTTGTTCTGCGTAACATTGTGCAGATGTTGTAGCATCCAGGTTTGAATTAATCGATTCATCCCAAAGCCCAAGGCGAGTAAAAATATGAGATGGCATGTGTTGGGCATGGGCTGATGCGGGCGCTATCGATGCATATCTACGGGCAGCATCTAATGCAAGATTTGCCAGTTCTGGATAGTCATAGCTATGAATGATGTAATGTGTAATTCCAGGATGATTGGGCTGATCTGGGAATAATTGTTCCAGTATTTTTCCAGCTTTCCTTCTATTCTTATAGGTCTTGTCAGAAAGGTCAGCAGCGGAATTCAAAGCTAACGCATAAAATATGGTCGCTTCTTTGTCCTCTGGATATTGATTATAAATCTTTTCCATGGCCTTTTCGAATCTACCGATTCGAGTGGAGTGATCAATTTTATCCCAGTCTGTATAAAAGGAAGCAATGGCATCAATATAATCAGTTTCTCTTTCAGATTTGTTTTCAATTGATCGGGCAATTTTGATAGCCAGGGATCCCTTTTCCAGGTCATCTACTGTTGGTGGTCTCCAAAGTGCGTGAAAATTGCACATGGCTACTCCCCAGTAGGCCATTGCACATGAAGGATCTATATCAATTACTTTTGCGAAGGCTTTTTCTGCTTCTTCATATTCAAAGGAATGAAGTAGTGAAATGGCAAGATCAAAATTTTCCTGAGTTGCATTACTGCAAGAGAGCCCAAAACTCAACTCACCAAATTGCCCACTTCCACATAGGGCAATGTCACCAGTTAGTAATTCGATGGAGGCGTACTCTACATTGGATTGGGTGGTTTTTTTTTGGCATGACACTGAAATAAAAAGGCACAATATGATAATTAACTGGGGTTTCATTGTTGCTCACAAATTAATTTAACTAGCTTTTTGTGTAACTGTTTTAATGAATCGTTTAGTGAATTTACACATTTATTTTCTATTGAAATTTATAAGCGAAACCAATAGTGATGACATATCTGGTAGTTTTTAATTGTTTACATGCAATTTTCCTCTTGCATTGAAAGGGTAGATGGACTATTTTTCTCAGTTGAACCAGTTCAAAATTGACAGAAACTCCTCCAACCACCGGTATTAAAGGAATCCTCGATCATTGGAAAGATGATTTTACCGCGGCCATTAGCGTGGCGTTGGTGGCCCTGCCATTAGCATTGGGAATTGCGGTGGCCTCTGGCGTCCCTCCGATGTCTGGTGTGTTGGCAGCAATTATTGGGGGTGTAGTCACTACTTTTTTTAGGGGTTCACACGTCGCCATAAATGGACCAGCCGCCGGATTGATTGTTGTTGTCCTTGCAGGTGTTCAGTCATTAGCAGACGAGGAAGGATCCGGGTTCCAATACGTACTGGCAGCTATCGTTTGTGCAGGTCTTATTCAGGTAATACTTGGTTTGCTTAAAATGGGCAAACTGGGTGACCTCTTTCCAGCGTCCGTGGTGAGTGGCATGTTGGCAACCATTGGGTTAACGATTTTTGTCAAACAGTTCCACGTAGCGCTGGGCGTAGATTCAGGCACGGGATCAACCTTTCAGGCCTTACTTCAAATTCCAAACAATATTCTTGAGCTACACCTGGTGATAGCTACTATTTCGGTGGTGAGCCTTCTTATACTCATTCTTCATCCCAAGGTGACCAATAAATTCTTCAAGAGTATTCCGGCGCCACTGCAAGTATTGATTGTTTCCGTAGTCATGGTCTTCCTTTTCGAGCGGATTGAAGATTACGGATTTGTCAAAGTTGGCAGTTCATTGTATTTGGAACCTAAATACCTGATCCACATTCCGGATAACCTACTGGATAATATTGTATTTCCGAATTTCTCTAAAATTGGAGATTTGCAATTTTGGATTGTAGTCATATCAATCACCATGGTAGCCTCAATTGAAACATTGATAAGCACCAAAGCTGTGGATAAACTAGACCACTTTAAGCGTCGAACTGATCTCAACAAAGACTTGTTTGCCGTTGG
>JAJCYL010000676.1 GCA_029262955.1 Cytophagales bacterium
GAAAAATTACTTTCATACATTCTGTTAACCATAAAAATCAATAATAGGACTACTGTTATAACCAAAGCAGCCTTAATTTTCTGATTTATGACATACGTCCATTTCATAGCTTTATTTTTTGGTAACATTCGGCCCTATTCACCACCAACTATCACATATTTATCTGCCAAATATTTAGTAGGAATAATCAACTCCGGCCCAATGTCAAAGATATAATCATTAATCTCCAAAATTCGCTTATCCATGCCTCTCAGATATCTGGTAAGACCTGTCTCGAAAACGAGGAGCCTTGCGTTATAAGAATGGGCTCCAAATCTTTTTTTCAATTCCTTTTTATCTCTCTCCAGCTGTTTACGAAAATCACAGGATTCTTCCAAATAGCTAACCACTGACAGAGGATCATAATCGATCCCGAATTGGGTAATATCTTTAACAACACGCTTAAGTTCTTTTTGATTGAGTGCAATTTCCGGGCGAGGGTACTTGATCATATCTAACACAATTGAGTCATAATAGTGGATGCTTTCCAATACCTCAGAAGTATAGTGCCTATATTTCGGTTGCTTACAGTAGTTAGCCAATCCATCATAAGTTTTCATCTCATTAGAGATATAAATCCATTGGTAACTAAGTATGTCATGTTCCCTCTCGATATCGACTTCTTGCGCTTTTAGTCGGTCCGTCGATAGCATGAAAGCAAGCATAATACTTAAGGTATGAAGGATATTATTTATTTCTTTTCTCATTTTGCGTATCGATTTGTAACAAAAATACCTTACCCGTTACTGCATCGAAATCCCGATAACTTTGTAATTATTTTTAGTTAGTAATCCTGATCTCACCATCCGTATAAATCCTGATAATTGAGCAATTACCTGTATTATTTGTAAATGAGTGATTTATTTGAAGTCCCATGTACCTCAGAAACCTAAACATAGGCAACAAGCTCGCATTAATTCTGACAGCCCTGTCCCTGGTGGTTGCCACCCTGTTGTCATCCATGTTTTTTGTGCAATTCGAAGCGGCTCTCAAAGAACGGGTCTTGCTGCAGCTGTCATCCGTCAAACAGCTAAAAATTGCAAAGATCAAGTCAGAACTGAGCGATCGCCTTCTTGCATTTAAGGAGATAATGAACGATACCACACGAACTTCGATAGAAACCAATTCCGGGCTATTTGAGGTGGTAGGTTTCACGAATCATTTACCGGATTCCATTTCACGTTTAGTATCAATGGATGATCTATCGCAATCTATTCGGATGTTCGATCTGACTTCGATAAATATTAATCAATCAATTACCATTTGTTTAGTTGGCCGGGTCGATGAACAGTATTTGATAGCTGCTACTACATTGCCGGAGTTACAAGAAATTTTATTGGAAAGAACCGGGCTTGGGCAAACCGGCGAGTCTTACCTGGTAGGTGAAGACTATCGACTGAGAAGCCGGTCGAGATTTGATGTAGAAAATTCCCGTACTATTGAGGTCAGAACGGAAGGTGTATCCCGGGCCATGTCCGGCAACCCCGGTCAGGATGTTTTTCTGGATTACCGTGGCAAAGAAGTATTCAGCTCCTACGAAAAAATTGAGGAACTCGGCCTAACCTGGGTTATCCTAAGTGAGATTGATTACAAGGAGGCACTGGCACCGCTAAACAAGCTCAAGTCCAGGCTGCTCTACATATTACTGTTCATCATTAGCCTCATCCTGGTTATCTCCTATTTTCTATCGAAAATGTTGGTTCGACCTATCCTGAGCATGGAGAAAAAGCTGATGAGAATGTCTCGGGGCGTATTGGACAGTGTTTCTTCCCCGATCAAAAGAGAGGATGAAATTGGCAGTATGTTCGAAGCACTTAATAAACTGGTGAACGCCCTTAACGAAATGATTTCTTTCGCAGGACAAATTGGAGAAGGAAATTTTGATGCCAAATATGAATCCCTGAGTCCTGATGATAAATTAGGCGAGGCACTCGTCAAAATGAAAGGTAAATTAAGAACCTACAAGGACAACGAGGAAAGATTACTCAAAGAAAATCAAAAGTCAATATTGAATGGCGTAGAGCAGGAACGGGCAAGGTTATCGAAGGAAATGCATGACGGGATAGGCCCCCTGCTGACCACCTTGAAAATGAACCTTCAGACAGCGGAGCTCAAGCATGAAACCAAAAATCTCCTGTTAAAAAGACTTGACGAGACCATCACTGAGGTACGAAGGATCTCCAATAATCTGATGCCAAGTGTATTGGAGGACTTTGGAGCGGGAGAGGCAATTGGTAACTTTATCGAACAAGTCAGGGAAAGCCATGGTATTTGCATAAAGTTCAAAAATGATATGTCGATTGAATCAGATATAGATTCTCCCATTCAGATACTGCTATATCGAATTGCCCAGGAATCAATTAGTAATGCCATTAAGCATTCGAAAGCAAGCGAAATAAGGGTTTCCATAACCGAGTTTCCCGATCATCTGAGTTTTTTTATTTCAGATAATGGCACTGGATTTAATATCAGTCGTCCAAACACCGGCAATGGTATTAGAAACATGAAGGAGAGGGTAAAGGTGGTTAATGGGACCATTGATATTATGAGCAATTCAAAAGGAACATCTATCGAAGTTGACATACCATTAATATGAGCAGAATAAAAATCATTGTGGTAGATGATCATAAGCTTTTCAGAGAGGGCATCATCGCTTTGCTCAGTAAAAATGATGATTTGGAGATAGTCGCTGAAGCCGAATCAGCAGAGACTTTATTTGAACAGCTAGAAAAAACAACTCCCCACA
>JAJCYL010000677.1 GCA_029262955.1 Cytophagales bacterium
TTACCAGTGATGTAGAAAATAAAAGTCCTAAAATGTACCTCGGAACTTTTAATGCGGGTGTTGGCATGGCTATTGGACTGCCTAAAAAACGTGAAGTACAATTGGGCCTTTTCTATCAAAAAGATCTGGGAGGGCTCGGTATTGAAGATCGGAATATGAATATCTTCGGAATTAAGTCTTCCTACTGGTTCAGGTTAAGGTAGATCATATCTTTTTCGTCGGGGTTCCATCTATTCTTAATGATTTTTAGGACTTTAGGGCTAATATGCCTGCACCAAATAAAGTTGGCCTCCTAACCACTTCCTCCCTGGTGATCGCTGCCATGATTGGCACTGGCATATTTACCAGTTTAGGCTTCCAGGTAGTTGCCATAAAAACTGGATTTTCTCTCATGGTTTTATGGATAATTGGTGGAATTGTTGCTTTTTGTGGTGCCACAACCTATGCTGAGCTTGGCTCAGCGTTTCCAAGATCAGGGGGAGAATATTCACTGCTTTCCCGGTTAATTCATCCCTCATTGGGATTTGTTGCTGGTTGGGTTTCTGCTACGGTTGGTTTTGCCGCACCCGCATCTATAGCCGCAATGGCCCTGTCTTCCTACTTAAAGGCCTTAATTCCTGACATTCATGAAGACCACGTCGCCGCTGCATTTATTATCTCATTGACTCTATTGCATTCAAAAAGCCTCCGGACCGGAGCAAAGTTCCAGGATATTTCGACGCTGTTAAAGATTGCCCTAATGGTAATCTTCATTTCCTCAGGCTTAATAGTGTCAAAATCAACAGAAATTCAATTTTCCCCACAATCCGAATCATGGGGAGAAATCATAAGTGCCCCTTTCGCAGTGGGTCTTGTTTTCGTTTCTTATGCCTATACCGGATGGAACTCATCCATCTATATCGTTGGTGAAATTGACAAACCTTCAAATCTCCCAAAATCTCTATTTATCGGAACATCTATGGTTATGCTGTTGTACCTTCTTGTCAATTACGTTTTTCTCTATACGGTGCCTATCGGCGATCTTGAAGGTCAAATAGACGTGGGCTTCATTTCAGGGAATGCGATTTTTGGGGCAGCAGGAGGCCAAATTATGGCTACAGTCATTTCTCTTCTCTTACTTTCCACGGTAAGTGCCTACATTTTCCTCGGCCCTAGAATAATGCAGGTGATGGGACAGGATTTTAAAGCACTTCACTGGTTTTCGAAAACATCACCAAAAGGAATTCCGGTAAATGCTTTTATCTTTTCAATGGCTCTCAGTCTGATTTTTATTTACACGTCATCGTTCGACGAAGTGGTGATTTATACTTCGTTTCTTTTGATATTGATAACCACATTAACCGTTGCAGCCATTTTCGTCCTTAGAACGAAATTCAAGACAATAGTCATCGAATATAGGACCTGGGGCTATCCCCTTACTCCAATTGTATTTCTCTTATTGAATGTTTGGATATTGGTATACCTCCTGATAGACAAATTATACGAAAGCACCATCGCTCTAACTATCCTGGCTATCGGGTTAGTTCTTTATTTTATCACCAAAAAAGTGAGTAGTAGGTAATACTCCTAATTTTACCAGGTCTACCAACCGTTTGTTAAACAACGCCGTGTTGACCACATGCAACCACAAAAAGCATTAATATTATTATTACTGTCCTGCATTTTCGCATGGCCTTCATTGGCTCAAAGGGGGCATGAGGTGCAGTTCCAAACCGGTTATTTAAGAAACTGGGGCGTGATGCTTTACGATTATCAACAATCGGAATCCAAAAGACATAATTATGAATTTGATCCCACGTATGATGCTGATTTATTAGTTCTAAGCTGGCATTATCCGATTAACGCTTACATTGACATTGGTTTCAATTTCACCACATCGTATGATGCCTCTTTTGAGTTATTACAGGCAGAATCGGCACTTTTTGACTCTAATGCTACAAACACGGGTCCGCAAACTGATGGTGCCATCTTCGCGGGTTTAACCGACCTCGAATCAAAATTCACAGCATACGGGTTTAACCTTCGAATAAATCACCTCATTAAGTCCAATAAGTACAAATTCTATTTTATCCTGAACCCCGGCATGCAACACATGGAAAATCGTGATGACGGGGGTGAGGATGTTTTCGAAGCCACAGACATGGGTTTAATTGAAGCACTTACAGTAGATTTTGTAAAGAAAGAGAAAATATTCAGTCTGGGTGTTGGATTCGGTGTGTCGTATCCATTGAAAAGCGGGATCAACATCAAAATATTAGAACTCTATGACCGGTATTTACCCGGGAGTAACACTTCCAGTTTCATGAGCAGTAACCATACGATTGAAATTCGTACAGGTGTTGCGTACCAATTCTATAGAAAAAGATGAAAAAGCTATCAATTGTATTAATTACCCTGCTGAGCACACTCTTTATTAATGCTCAGACCAATAATGAGATCCATTTTGGACTAGGAAATGCAAAGATTGTAAAATATTCACCGGCCAGTGACATTCTCGCCATAGCAGTCGGAAATAAGTTAAAGATGTTCCGTTCTGGCATCCAGATATCCTCAATGGTATCTCATCGTAGCAAAATCACCGCCTTAAATTTCGATCCGGACGGAGAATTCATCCTAACAGGACATGCCAATGGAAAAATGAGTATGTGGTCTGTTAAAAGCCGAAAAATTGAGACTGATTTTAAAACACAAGGTCATGTAATTCTTGGTTGCGAGTTTATCGAATCTTCGGGTAAAATTGCAGTTCTTACTAATGAAAGTCTGTCAATCCTGACGTCCGCGGGGGAAACAATTGCGGTGACTTTTAATCATTATACCCACAACTATGTCATGGACGTTTCTGATGACGGAGCAGTAATTGCGATTGCTGATACTGACAACAATGTCACCTTGTATGATAATGGAGGTAACAGTACAGCAACGTTCAGTTCTGAACAGAATCACATATTAAGTATCGCCTTTACTCCGGATGCTAAATTACTGGCCACCGGCGGCAAGGATGGCACAGTACATCTTTGGGATGTGAAAGAGGGGAAACTTGTTAAATCTATGCTTGATACTCATGGTCGAATTAATTCGCTTGAATTCAGTAATAATGGTGCTTACCTCGCAACTGGAGGCGAATACTTCTATATCCTTTCTATGCAGGAGGAGCATCCCGACATGGTGTATCGAAAGCTCAATGGAGCAGTTTTGGGATCGAGCTTCAATCCCAATGGCAAAGAAGTCTGCATAATCGAAGATCTTACTCCTAATGCCGAAATTATTGATATCAGTGATTTGAATATACCTCCTGTTTTTAAGCTTCGAGATGAAGGGGATTTGATAGCTCCTCAAATTTATGTATCCAATCCACCAAAAATTACCAACGATCGCATCAATATTTCTACCGGAATGATTGAACTTCAGGGTTCCATATTCGATGATTACGGGGTTAGGGGCTTGAAAGTTAACGGCATTGAAACTCCGATTAAAGAAAACGGGAAATTCATCATCCATTTGCCATTGACAATGGGTGAAAATAACATCGAACTTGAAGCAAGGGATATCAATGGAAATATTGCCCTCAAGAAATTCATCATTAATCGAAAAACAAAAGATGATACCTATGACCCGTTAATTGCCCGGAATTTCCTGTTTGTAGTAGGAATTGATGATTATCAATTCTGGCCCACCCTCAATAATGCGGTAAAGGACGGCAATGACCTGGCAACCATCGTAATGGATGGCTACGATTTCAAATTTTCTAATATCACGTTTTTAAAAAATGAGCAGGCTACAAAAAATAATATCTACAAAGGCCTCCGAAGTATGATCGAAAAAGTAACGCCACAAGACAATCTTGTCATCTACTTTTCTGGACACGGACATTTCGATGAATTGTTAAATGAAGGATATTGGATTCCAACTGATGCCGAACAGGATTCACCGGGTGACTACCTATCTAATACCACGATATTAAAGATTGTAGAAAGTATTGACACACAGCATACACTGTTAGTAGCAGATGCATGTTTTTCCGGATCATTATTCGCCGACAGTAAACGGGGCGGATATTATGATAAAGTTGATCGGTACAAATCAAGGTGGGGGCTTGCATCAGGCAGACTGGAAGCAGTTTCTGATGGCCAAATCGGCACAAACAGCCCATTTTCGCTCGTTTTGCTAAATTTTCTGAGAGAAACCGAAAAAACAGAATTTGCAGTCAGCGAGTTAATTCAACATGTGAAAATGCATGTGTCAGAAGTTTCAAAGCAAACCCCTATTGGTAATCCACTACGAATGAAAGGTGACGAGGGGGGAGAATTCGTTTTCAGGCGTTCGGGAGTAATTAACGTTGTGACTTCAAATGAAGATTGAATTTCTTTTTGAGGTGAACCAACCATTACTAATTCCCTGGCGTATTGGCTACAACAAAATTTAAAATCAAAGAATTATGAAGAATACTCTCATCAAAAACGCATCCCTATTAGCTGGACTATTAGTAGTTGCCTCCTGTGGAAATGACGATAGTCTTAGTGTGGACCAGATCCCCTCGGAAATAGCAAGTGACTTCGATTCGCGGCATGCAAATGTTTCAGGAATTACCTGGGAGAAAGAAGGTGATTTCTACGAAGCAGAATGGACCGAAAATGGTATCGAAAAAGAAATCGTTTATGATCTCGATGGTAACTGGGTACAATCTGAGTGTGAGATCTCACTTGATCAGGTGCCACAGGCGGCTGTAGATTATATTGAATCCAATTATCCTGGTGCTGTATTGGAGGAAGCTGAAACAGTAACCAGAGCCGAAGCCGATTTCGTTGAAGTTGAAATTCAGGATGGTAGCAAAGAACGTGAGTTACTATTTACTGACAGTGGAGAGTTTGTGGAAGAAATCATCGAGGCAGATGATGATAATGACGATGATGATAATGGTTAAAATAGTTGTCATATTTGGTTAAGAAAAAAGCAGCTCGGTTATGAGCTGCTTTTTTTTTGTACCCCTCCGTCCTTCCGTCAACTCTACTCCATGGGAGGAATAAAACAGAAGACAGCTTCTGCCGGGGTATCAGGCTTGTTACATAAGAAAGGTTTCCTCGTAAATGTTAAAGACTCCTATCATTAACAAACGATTTGGCCTAATTCATACTATGGCTCAGAGCCATAGTATGCCTTGACTTCGCCATTAATAATCCTGACCCTCAATCCATGGGGCACCCAAACCTTTTAGTTCACGCTCAATCCCAGGTAAAACTGTATCGGTAAGCTGCTTGAGCGATGACTTAATACCACTCAATTGTTTCTTGCCAATTTCTACACTCTCTTTGTGCATGGGTGTTGGTCCATAGGTATTACTAAGGGCTCTGAAGCCTACAAACATTCTGTTTTGAGGTGTAGGGTTTGATTTCTCACCCACCTCCCCTTTAACAGGATTACCATTCATTTGCTTATCAATGTCCAATAATTGCTGCCTGGCAGTATAGATCTTCGTAACCAGATCATTGGAAGTTTTGCTTGCTCGCGAAAGAGCCTTCTCCATTGCAACCACCTTCTTCAGACTGTTGGCCAAAACAGTGCCAGTCGCCTTAATCTCCTGCTGGAAATCCTCCAAGCCGGTCCGGAATGCTGCAATTTCCTCATATGAAGCTCCTTTTTGAGCACCATATTCTCTCAGTGGAACAACATTGAAATTTTGAGGTCCGGCAAGGTCAGTGACCGCACCGTCTACAACCTTCGATAGTGTAACAGAGTAGGTTCCGGGAACAGCTCTGACTTTAGTAAACCTACTAAAAAAGCCACCTCCGCCAGCTTGCTCTTCCAGAGTTATTCCATCTTTAGACGAGTGTGTCAAATCCCAGCTTACTCGATTCATTCCCTTGGCATTACTGCCATCAACCTGATTAACCACATTACCTGAAGCATCTTTGATAGTGAGTACAATTTTGGGACTCTCCTGACGTTTTTCAGCCTCTACAGCATCCCAACCAGGGAAAGAAACATTGTTTTTCCCTTTCTCACTTTCTTTCCTGTTGTCCTTCAGACTTTTCAATTCGTCTTTGAGATAATAGGTAAAAGTTGCCCCATAAGGAGGGTTTTCAGCGGTGTAATATGATGCACCCATTTGCCCGTCTATTGATCGCTCTTTATACCACAATGCGTCCTTGGTAGTGAACAATTGAGCCTCCTGGTTGAGAGACTGCGTTGAGATTTCTCTTAGCGGGGTGATGTCATCCAAAATGTAAAAACTTCTTCCGAATGAAGCACCTACCAAGTCATTTTCTCTTCTTTGGATAGTAATATCTCTGAATGAAATAGTTGGCACACCACCGGTTAACTTAATCCATTTGGAACCTCCGTCGATGGTAAAGTAGATGCCCCACTCTGTTGCGGCAAATAACAGTTCCTTCTTTACATGATCCTGAACTAATCGCCACATCAGTGTTCTGTCGGGCAGGTTGCCACGAATTGAAGTCCAGGTCCTACCCTTGTCAGTGCTTTTGATCAAATAAGGCTTATAATCTCCATATTTATGATTGTCAAGGGCAGCATAGACAGTTCCTACATCATGCAAATCAGCTCTGATGTCATTTACAAAGGCTGTAGAAGGTAATCCTTTAATACTTCCCACCTCAACTCTTCTCCATGATTGACCGTCATTCTCACTTACCTGGATAATACCATCGTCAGTTCCGGCATAGAGTAAACCTGCCTGTTGAGGTGACTCCGAAAGAGAGGTAATCGTACTGTAGTTCGACATCGCAGCAATATCCCAGGGGTTATCCCAACTTTGTTGTCCCCCCATGATTGGAAGTTTAATTCGCTCTTGCTGACGAGTAAGGTCATCAGATATTGGTGTCCAACTGTCACCCCTATTGTCAGATTTCCAAACACGGCTTGAGGCAAAGTATATTCTAGCCGGATTATGAGGGCTGACAATAATAGGTGCATCCCAGTTATATCTTTCATAATCTTCTCCTTCACGTGGCTGAGGCTGAATAAATATCGTTTCTCCATTTACTCGGTCAATTCTGTGCAAGCCACCCTGCTGGGTTTCCGCATAGGTTATCTTCGGGTTACCAGGTTCAGTTGCCGATTGATGACCATCAGCCCCCAAAGTTTTGATCCAGTCAGCGGTTCTGATACCATGTTCTGTATCTGTTCTGGAAGGCCCACCATGGGAACCGTTATCCTGGGTACCGCCATAAACCCAATAAAAAGGAGTGGCATCATCTACTGCCACCTTGTAATACTGTGTAATGGCCATGTTATTGATGTATCGCCAGTTTTCTGCCAGGTCAAAACTTTCCCAAATTCCAGCATCACTACCTACTAATAAATAATCCGGATCGTTTGGTCGGAAGGCAATGGAATGGTTATCAGAGTGTTTATCCTCTTCCTTTAACCTACTAAATGTTTTACCATGATCGTCTGAAACCTGGATACGAACGTCCATCAAGTATAATCGGCCTTCCTGATGGGGTGAGGCATACAATTCCTGGTAATAATGTGGTCCGGTAGCTCCTGAAACTGCATTTGATTGCTTGACCCATGATTTACCACGATTAGTCGACATAAATAAACCACCGGTCTTTCTGTCAAGCTCAATTGCAGCATATAAGACATCTGGGTTAAATGACGATATGGCTAAGCCGATTTTACCCAAATTGGATTTGGGTATGCCATCAGTTAGCTCTTCCCAGGTTTCACCACCATCGGTACTGCGATGCAAACCTGATCCCGGACCTCCACTCATGTAAGCAGCTACCGTCCTGTGTCGTTGCCAGGTTGCAGCATAGAGCCAGTCCGGGTCGCGTGGATCTATTACCAGATCCGTCACTCCTACCCATTGGTTGTCACCCAGGGTCCTTTTCCAGTTCTTTCCTCCATCAGTAGTTTTGTAGAGTCCTCGTTCTCCGCCGCTATTCCAAAGTGGTCCTTGTGCAGCGACCCAAACAATATCGGAATTAGAGGGGTGAACAATAATTTTAGAAATATGCTCAGACATTTTCAGGCCCATGTTTTTCCATGTCTTCCCATCGTCTTCACTCTGATAAATGCCATCACCAAATCCAATATGTCGACCGCCATTGTTTTCTCCAGTTCCAATCCAAACGGTATGCGAGTTGTTGGGATCAATAGTCACACATCCTGTGGCATAAGATGATTGGTCGTCAAAGATTGGTTCCCAGGTAACACCTGCATTCTTGGTTTTCCAAACTCCACCTGATGACACCGCAACGTACCATATATTATCATCCTCAGGATGAATGGCAATATCAGATATCCGCCCGGAAACCATGGCAGGTCCTATACTTCGCAATTTTAGTCCTTTAAAGGTTGATTCATTTAGAGGGGAGTCTTGTGCCTGACTAAATTGGAATACAAAAGACAAGCAAATGATCACTGGTAGAATTATTCGTTTCATTTCAGTTTAAGTTGTTTTTAGAGAAAGCGAACCTATGTTTTTTATTGACAATTTGGTATGTAAATTCCTCCAGCAGCTAATTACTTACTTATTCGGAAGTTTGACGGCATAGAATCTGGAATTTGGACGTTGGACAAAAGTTAATTCACTCCATTGTGCTTGAATTTTCATGCGATATAATCTAAGTTTCAGTATCAATTCAGTTACTGATAATTATACTGAATTCGTTCCGTTATTCATGAAAATTACTGGATGCCAACCAAAATTATTTTGTAAACAACCAAACCCCAAACCTAAAATGGAAAATCAAGGAATCAATTGGCCCAAGAAAACGCGTGAAATGCATTCCAATCATTTCGATTCCACCATGTGGAATGATTTCAACTTTCGGAATGACGACATCATCATTTCTACCTATGCAAAATCAGGAACCACCTGGATGCAGCAAATAGTGTCACAATTGATCTTTAATGGTGAAGCAGGTCTCCCGGTAGCAGAAATGTCACCCTGGATTGATTTGAGAGTACCTCCAAAACCAGTTAAAATGCCAGCGGTCGAGGCACAAACCCATAGACGATTTGTCAAAACACATTTGCCGGTTCACGCACTCGAGTTCTCGCCAAAGGCTAAGTACCTATATATCGGGCGTGATGGCCGCGATGTGCTTTGGAGCCTGTTCAACCATCATACTACAGCCACTGGTGCTTTCTATAACGCACTTAACGAAACACCCGGATTAGTTGGGCCTCCAATTGAAAAACCCAAAGAATCAGTCGTTGAATATTATCATGACTGGTTGGATCAGGATGGTTATCCTTTCTGGTCGATGTGGGAAAATGTTAATTCATGGTGGGCCATTAGAAACCTCCCCAATGTCTTAATGGTCCATTTTGGAAACCTTAAAAGTGATATGCCGGGAGAAATTCGAAGAATTGCCGAATTTCTTGATCTAACTATTGATGAATCAAAATGGGAAGATATCCTTAAGCATTGCAGTTTTAACTACATGAAAAACAACGCCAATGAAAGTGTCCCCCTTGATGGAGTCTTTTGGGAAGGTGGAGCCAAAACATTTATACATAAAGGAACCAACGGAAGATGGAAGGACACTTTATCTGAAGAAGAGTCGCAAAAATATGAGTCACTAGCCCTTGATAAACTGGGGCCAGAATGCGCACAATGGTTAGCGACTGGTGAAATGCCCGGATAGCAATTTCTTAAGACTGCGACTAAATCAGGTCGCAGTACTTTTCATCCCAATGCCTCACGAAACAGTAATAATTGTTCATCAAACTGCTTCTTTAGCACTTCAGATACAATACCTTCCTCTGAGTTGAAATTCTCGTTAAATGAAGGCAAAGAAAAACTAGCCACAACCTGTCCACCCTGGTGAGGAAAGGACCCAATGGCGGTAGCCAAAACGTTTTTCCCTCCTCTTGGTCCCGGTGAACTTGACAATAAAAAAATGGGTTTATCAGACCAGATAGGTTTCTCCAATCTAGACATCCAGTCAAAAATGTTCTTGAATGCAGAAGAATAACTACCATTGTGTTCCGCAAAAGAGATCAGGATCCCATCTGCCTCCTGAATGGCAGCCTTAAACTGCTTGGCTTTTTCCGGAATTCCAGTAGCCTGTTCTTTATCCAGGCTGTAAATGGACATCTCAAAATCATTCAGGTCTAAAAACTTTACTTCAGCTTCAATTACTTGGGTTGAAGCCCAGGTGGCCAATTGTTTATTGATTGACTGGCTACTGCTACTTGCTCCAAATGCTACTATTTCGCTCATTTATTTAATTTATATACTTATACATTTATTGTATGTACATATATACGTTCTTTCGCAATGAGGGTTCGATAAAACCAAAAGAACTCTATGCATTTTGATTAACTAACTGAAAACTTCATTCCAGCCTTAATGGTATTCACGGCAATACAACCTTTCTCGGCAATTTCAAGAAGCTTGGGAAATTCTGCTTCATCCCCACATGTACCATTTGTAATTTCAAGTTCAATTGACTCAAATCTCTTAGGCTGGCTTTCAGATATTCCACCCTTCACAGTGATTTCCAAACCCTCAATCTCGAGATCACGGACCTGAGCTGCTGCGTATAATGTACTGGAAAAACAACCTGCTATACTCATCAATAGTACCTGACCTCCCATAGGTCCTTCCCCGTTTCCCCCTTTCTCGACCGGACGATCAATGATAATATTATGCTCGCCAAAAGTCAGAAGAGAAGAAGTCTCTCCATTTTGTTTGAGTTGAACTGTTATCGTATCCATTATCACCTTTTTAATGATTGCCTTAATTTAAGTAGAATTTTAAAAGATTGATACTCTTCGCCATATGAAAACAAGTCGTCATTGCGTAATTTTCTTCCCAATTTTATTAGGGGAGAAAGAAAAATGCCCGCCTGCCCGGCGAGGCAGGTCCGCAATCTCATACGATTGATCTGAGATTCCCGATTAATAATGGTCTTATCGTTAACTTCAGACCATTATTTTCGAGAATGACGATTAATTCTTCTCACCTAAATTAGATCACCATACAAATACATCTATGAACCCAATAATTAAGAATATTCTTGCCGTTATTATTGGCTGGTTAGGAGGCAGTGCCATCAATATGGGTCTCATCCAAACCGGCCATATGTTAATTCCGATAGAGGGCATTGATACCAATGACATGAACGCTTTAGCGGCTATCATGCCAACTTTAGAGTTCGAATATTTTATTTTTCCCTTTTTGGCTCACGCCATAGGCACATTGTCAGGTGCTACCATCGCTGGTTTGATAGCAGTGAACCACAAAATGAAATTTTCATTAGGCATTGGTGGCCTGTTTCTATTAGGAGGAATTATGGTCAACTACCTGCTGCCTGCACCAACCTGGTTCGTTCTCCTAGATATCGCTGTCGCCTATATTCCTATGGCATGGATTGGCGGAAAAATGGCTGAGAAGATTGCCGGAAAATCAGCCTGAATGCTCAAATACATAATTCCACTTATCATTATCTCAATCTCTTGCAGCCGGGATGGTTCCGAACAAAAGACTAATCACAATCACGGGGTTTGTCATAAGGCCCGTTTTTTACCATCGTAAAGCGAACTCAAGACATCCCCTTAGGGCCGGGGGAAAATCTATTTCTATGATAAATACTACAGGCTCAGCAAAGGAATCGATAAATTGGAGAATGAAGATTTTAGTTGGCCTTGATCTGTCTTATATAGATAATTCTCTCCTTACTTTTTTGAGTGAGCACCACCATAAATTAGGAGCACTTGAGAAATTGTCTTGC
>JAJCYL010000678.1 GCA_029262955.1 Cytophagales bacterium
TATCATTAATATCCATCCTGATTATTTCAGCTTCATGTCAGACCAATGTCTCGAATGAGACAGATATGACCGCCTCAACTGACAGCCTATTCAAGGCATATCATAACTTCAAGCAAAGGATCAATCCCATTGAAGCAACAAAGGCAGGTGAAAACGAATACAATGACAAAGTAGCCAATTACATCTCTGATGGCTATCAGCAAGACCTGATTGAAAACTATAGTAAATTCCTTAGTGCCATTGCTTCATATGATTCAACCCAGGTTTCGCCTTCACAATGGCTGAGCCTGCAAGTAATGAAATGGGACTGCACCATTAAAACGGAAGGACTCAATAATGACATCGTAAGTATGGCATCGCCCATGTATGACCTACCCAGTTTTGAGTTGATGCCCATCATGCAAATTCAGTCTCTACACCTCTATATTGCTCAACTTGCTGGGGCTACCAGTGTTCAACCATTCAAGACAGTAAATGATTATGAAAATTGGCTAAAACGCATCGATGACTTCCTGGTCTTCCTCGATACCTGCATGGAGAAAATGACCGAGGGCATGGAAAGCGGAGTGGTTCTTCCCAAGGTGCTTACTGAACGCATGATTCCACAGATCGAAGGCTTTATCAATGATCCGGTTAAGAATCACCTGTTCTACACACCCATTGGCATGATGCCTGACTCGTTCACTCCTGATGAAAAGGAAAGGCTGTCAGCAGCCTACGCCGATATGATCACCAACAAACTGGCTCCTAAATTTCAGGAATTAAAGGATTTCCTGGTCAACAAATACCTGCCGGCATCAAGGGAAACACATGGTTTTGCAGACCTTCCAAACGGAGTAGAAACTTACAACTCCCTCATCAGATTACATACCACAACCAATATGAGCGCCGATGAAATCCATGAGTTAGGTAAAAGTGAGGTAAAACGAATTTCGGTGGAAATGGAAAAGATTAAAACCGATCTTGGTTTTGAGGGTGACCTTCGAGCCTTCTTCGACCATATCAGGAGCAGTAAAGAACAAATGCCTTTTACCCGGCCTGAAGAGGTTATTGCCAACTTTAATGAAATCAGAAAAGTTGTCGAGGCTAATGTGGGCAACGTATTTGGAATGACACCCAAGGCCGGATTCAATGTAATGAGAACGGAAGCTTTCCGTGAAGCATCCGCCAGCGCAGAATATGTACCCGGTAACAAAGACGCTACCAGGTCGGGCATATTTTATGTGCCCATCCCGGATGCTACCAGGTACAACAAATTTGCCGACGAGGCACTATTCTTACATGAAGCCATTCCGGGCCATCATTATCAACTTTCATTGCAACAGGAAAATCAGAATCTGCCGGAGTTCCTTCACCCTGAAAGTATGGGTGTATTTGTAGAAGGCTGGGCATTATACGCTGAATCTCTTGGGAAAGAATTAGGACTGTATGAGGACCCGATTCAATACTTTGGCATGCTCAGCATGGAAATGCACAGGGCCATTCGACTGGTGGTTGATACCGGTTTACATAGTAAAGGTTGGTCCCGAGAAGATGCCATTCAATACTCCCTCAATAACGAAGCTGAAGATGAGGCGTCAATTATTGCTGAAATTGAACGCTACATGGCTACTCCCGGTCAGGCATTGTCCTATAAAATGGGTCAGTTGAAGATAAGGGAGTTAAGAACCAGAGCTGAGGAAGTATTAGGTGACGCATTTGATGTTAAGGAATACCATAACCAGGTGTTGAATTCAGGTAGCTTGCCGCTTTTACTACTGGAACAGAAAATCGATAATTGGATCAGCGCTCAAAATAATCTTTAAAGGATAAAACGATTCTGTTTATAATATGCTATGGCAATAAAACTATAAACTAAAATCCCAATTACCCCGATAATCTCTTTTTACGAATTGATTCGCCTGGTCAAAATTGGTGATTTTCATATTCTCCCCATCCCATAAAAGCTTCTTACGACCTGGATAAGCCCATTTTTGTCCACCTGTAATGGATTCAGCGTAGTTGTAACTCAAAACGGCCAAATTACCCATGATTACGGTTTCCGTTAATGGTCCGGAATCGGCAAACGAAGAACTGACTTCGGCGCCATAACCCTTTTTGCATGCTTTCACCCATTGTTGTTGATGTCCTTCTTCAGCATTCTCAACTAATGGCTTTGATGGTTTTGGCTTACTGACTGAAGCCATTTTTGATAACGGCAACAAAGTTGGATTTCGACCAAATAACCCAGCCATCATTTTACCCTGAGTACCCTCAAAGATTATACCGCCGTCCCATTCGCCCATTTCTTCATCCGGTAGTAACTCCTCGGGACGCTCAGGAAGTATTCCTCCATCGTACCAAATCATTTCAACCGGTACCATTCCAGGTCTGGACGGAAATTGGATATGAATTTTGGTCGCGGCAGGATAACTGTCCATAGTGTTGTAAATTTCAAAAAAGCCACTCCATTTCTGACTAACACTGCAATAGACAGAGGTAGGGTAACCTAATTTTAAAGAACGAAAGGGAACGTCCATGAAATGGCAGCCCATATCTCCTAAAGCACCAGTCCCAAAATCTATCCAGCCTCTCCAATTGGCAGGGATGTATAAGGGATTAAAGCCTCTAGTCGGAGCAGTGCCCAACCAAAGGTCCCAATCCACCTCTTTCGGGATGTCAAACTTTCCGGTAGGTGAAGGGATTCCTTGCGGCCATACAGGTCTGTTGGTCCAGACATGAACTTTGTTAACCTCACCGATCAAGCCTTGCTGAATCCAGGACTCCACATACCTGGTGTTGTCCCCACTACTACCCTGATTGCCCATTTGAGTCACCACTTGATATTTTTCTGCTGCCCTGGTCAACATTCTGGCCTCATAAATATCGTGGGTGAGCGGTTTTTCGCAATAGATATGTTTGCCTTGTTTCATACAGGCCAGTGCCTGAACCCCATGCATATGATCAGGAGTGCTGATCATAACAGCATCGATATTTTTGTCCTCTTTCTCTAAAAGCTCTCTATAATCTCTATAATAAGGTGCTTTTGGAAATTGCTTTCTTGCCTTTATCGCCATGCGGTCGTCCACGTCACATAGCGCAACTATATTATCAGAACCCTGGTTATAGGACCTTTCAATATTTACATCACCCTTTCCTCCAACTCCGACCGCTGCAATGTTCAACTTGTCACTTGGTGCAATATATCCGTTACCAAGAACGTGGCGAGGTACAATGGTAAATCCGGCTGCTGTGGCACCACCGATTTGTAGAAATTTCCTTCTTTTAAGCATGGTATACTTTTATGGATAAGCCCTTACAAGATAGTAAAGGTTTGAATAGTACGACACAAACATTCAATACCCTATTAATAAATACCGTCATACTCGAAAAATGAGACTTTAAATTTTGAAAAAGGCTCATTTTATCGGGTATCTCAGATTGAGATTCCTGACATTTTTCTCTTTTTATAATTTAAAGAGAAAAATTCTGGAATGACGACTTTTTTTTGGTTTATAAATACCCTTTTGAAGTCGAGCACAAGTTTTAAAGGTTATCTTGAAGGTTTAATTTGAAGATGAGAAAAAATATCGCCTGGATTATTTATGCTCTATTTGTGCTTTTTGCCATCCTGGCTAATGGTGAGGAAAGCATCTTTTCAAGTTCTGGAAGCTATCCTTTTGGAAAATATTTCTTCTGGGGTTGTTTTTTTGCCTTTACGGTGTATACCTATCACTGTAGTCAAAATGAAAATCTATTTCGTACCATTAAGATCATGAACGGCCTCTTCTGGGGAAGACAAATTGGTATCGATCTATACATCGGACTCCTACTATTCATTAGCTTAATTGCTCTCCACCAGGGCTCGGTATTATTGATGTTAATGTGGGTGGTACCTATTCTGGCTTTTGGAAATCTAGCAACACTCCTTTATGTGGCGTTACATTATGATTCACTAATCGCTTTGTTCCTAAGTGCTTAATTGCCAACCTTCTTCACCCTAAAAACCACCAACACCCTTCATTTATTTGACTTTTTTGGTAATAGGTTGCACTCTGAAAACCTTGATGTTGATTTTAGCAAATATCCAGTGGTCATAGAAATATTAGGAGTATTCGGATTATTGAAAAATATATTGCCGAAATTGGCGATTGGTATGAGTAGGGAATATGAAAAAACTATGGGTGATCGAGTACCGACTTTATCCAAATACTAAAGTGTAGCATGAGTTACCAGAATAATCTCACCCAGGTATTGCTTCCCGGCAAGGACCTCACTAAAGAGATGGATTTCTTCACTAGCATTGGGTTTAGATTGGATAATATCTTTCCCTCTGATGATCCTGCAGTGGCGTTTATGTCTGGTCATGGCATCAATCTTCGATTAGATAAGAATGCCGATGTATCACCTCCCACCCTTCACTTGCGAACCGACGAACCGGAAAGCATAAATAATGGTATCTCCGACTTCAAATCACCGAATGGAACATACATCATTGTCCACCCCAAAACTTATGGACTAATCACCCCTCCAACTCAACACAAGTTTGAGGTCCGTCAACTTCGGGATAGTGACCCCTGGGTGATTGGCAGAGCCGGCATGCAATACCGGGACCTCATTCCAGACCGTTTGGGCGGTAGTATCATCGCTTCACATATCCGAATTCCTGACGGTGGACCTGTACCCGATATGGTTCATTATCATACCATTGGTTTTCAGTTAATTTTCTGCTACAGTGGATGGGTGAAGTTGGTCTACGAAGATCAGGGACCTCCCTTCATCCTGGAGGCGGGAGATTGCGTTACGCAACCACCAGAAATAAGACATCGGGTATTGGAAGCTTCCGATAATCTTGAGGTGATAGAGATAGGTGTGCCCTCGGATCACATGACCACCATCGATCATGAAATGGAGTTACCAACCAAGAGTTACAATCCTGATCGTGAGTTCCAGGGACAGCAATTTTGTCATCATCTGGTCAAAGAGGCTATTTGGAAACCCTGGAGAATTGACGGGTTCCAATTCAGAGACACCGGAATCAATGAAGCGACTAAAAGCGTGGCATCTGTACATGTAGCAAAACCAGTTGGCAATGGCCTAACACCTCAACTATCAAGTCACAATTCTGACATCCTTTTCACTTTCGTTATGCGGGGAGCAATGGACTTGGCAGCTGAAGATCAACCCACACAGAAATTAAAGAAAGGAGATGCCTTTGTCATTCCTCCGGACTTGAAGTATCAAATTTCCAATTGCTCTGATGGCCTGGAGTTATTGGAAATATCCTTGCCGGGTGATTTTACTACTACCAGTTATTGAGAAAGTAGACGAGAGAACCTCCACGGAATTATTAGGGAAGTACACAAAGAATTTGCCTTTCTGCTCAAGTCGACGGGACTTCAGCAAGACCTCATTTCATATGAACACGTCATACCTGCGAAAGCCTGACTGACCGGCAAAGGCAGGCAGGAATCTAAATAGTGGTACCCTATAGCGGGAGATTCCGCCTCTGCGGGAATGACGGTTTAGGTATTGGTTATGTATGGGTTCTTCTTCACATCAGGACGAAAATTAAAGCCTCCATTACTCACATTTTCCCTCTAATTTCGCCCCATGGCAGTCAATCACCTCTCGGTAGAGAAGCTTGGAAAGAATTATAATGAGAAGGTTCTGTTCGAAAACCTCACATTTGGCATCGAAATGGGCCAAAAGGTAGCCCTGGTTGGTGTGAATGGATGTGGTAAATCTACCCTATTGAAAATCATTGCAGGGATAGAGACACCAGGAAACGGGACACTTTCCTTCATGCGGGACCTCAATGTCTCCTACCTGGACCAATCTCCTGAATTGCCATTAGATCAAACCATCAATGAAACCATTTTCAATTCGGATGAACCGGAAGCCAAGGTGTTGCGAGAATACCATCACCTAACTTCTAAATCAGAGCTCAACGGTAAAGAGCAGAAAGGCTTACAAAAGCTACTGGAAAAGATTGACTCCCTCAATGCCTGGGATTACGAGTATCGGTCCAAGGAGATATTGGGCAAGCTTGGTATCAATGACCTTGAACTGGTCATTAAGAA